>JAKJGA010000257.1 GCA_022704645.1 Spirochaetota bacterium | reverse complement strand
AAGAAGAAGAAATAATAATCGGCTAGAAGGAATTAAAGATGGAATACAGAGCGATAGCAAAAACAGTAAGAATATCTCCGTATAAGGCAAGACTAGTTGCCAATGTTGTGAGAGGATATTCTTATCCTGAAGCAATGGATATGCTTGGTTCTCTTCGCAGAAAAGCTTCTGATTTGATAAAGAAGACTGTTCATTCTGCCGGAGCAAACGCTAAAGTTGCTAATCCTGAGATTAATGATAATGACCTTTTCATAAAGAAAATTACCGTTGACGGCGGAATTACTTTAAAAAGATTTGCAGCTCGTGCAAGAGGTCGCGGAACTAGAATAATTAAACGTACAAGCCATATAACAGTGGTATTGTCGGACGAAAAATAATTTTTGCAAGGTGAGTTATGGGTCAGAAGTTACATCCAATAGGGTTGAGAATCGGGATTGTCAGAAGTTGGGATTCCGTTTGGTATGAAGATAAAAAGAATTTTAAGGTTTGTCTTGTAGAAGATCTTAAAATCAGAGATTTTATTATGAAAAATCACAAGACTGCCGGTATTGCACGTGTTGTAATTGAGCGTCTAGCTGATAAAATCAATGTCAACATTCACACGGCAAGACCTGGTATGCTTATTGGTAAAAAAGGATCTGATATAGATACTTTGAAACTTTCTCTCCAGAAAATCGCGTCAAAAAATGTTTATGTTAATATAGTTGAAGTTAAGAAACCTGAAAAAGCTGCTCAGGTTATAGCACAGCAGATTGCGCAGCAGATTGAAGGTCGTCAGCCTTATCGAAAAGCTGTACGTCAGGCTCTTGGAAATGCTGTAAGAAGCAATGCACAGGGAATCAAGGTTATGATTTCCGGAAGACTTAACGGTGCTGACATCGCACGCGGTGAAACTTTTAAAGAAGGAAGAGTTCCTCTTCATACATTGAGAGCTGACATCGATTATGGTGTTGCTGAAGCTCTTACTACTTATGGTTTGATCGGTGTTAAAGTTTGGGTTTATAATGGTGATGTTTTTGCTTCAAAAACAGAATCTGATGAAGATAAATATACTGTAAAAAGAAAAACAAAATAATTGACTTATAAGGGATAAAAGCCATGTTAATGCCTACAAAGGTTAAACATAGAAAGATTCATCGCGGAAATCAGAAAGGTCTTGCATATCGCGGTTCAACAGTTTCTTTCGGAGAATTTGCAATTAAAGCTCTTGAGGCAGGACGCCTTGACAGTAGGCAGATAGAAGCTGCCCGTATTGCCATAAATAGAAAAGTTAAAAGAGGCGGAAAACTCTGGATAAGAATTTTCCCTGACAGACCATATACTAAAAAACCTGCTGAAACTCGAATGGGTAAAGGTAAAGGAAATCCTGAAGGTTTTGAAGCGATAATTCTTCCTGGCAGAATTCTTTTTGAACTAGGCGGAATTGATGAAGCTGTTGCTAGAGAAGCATTAACTGCTGCTTGTGCTAAGCTTTCTGTTAAGACAAAGATTGTGACAAAGATATAAAGGTGAATCATGAAAGAGAAAATTGAAGGACTTACGGAACAGGAATTGACAAGTCAGTATAACGCGGCGAAAGAATCTATTCGCAAGCTTCGTTTTCAGTCTGTAACCGGTAAGCTTGAAAATACAAAATCTATTAACAACCTTAAAAAAAAGATTGCTCGCATTCTTACTCTAAGAAAAGAGTATGAGCTTGGAATTAAAAAAAGATAAGTTGATTTAAGGAACATAAAATGGTTAAAAAACAGAGTAAACAGCTTACAGGCAGCGTAGTCAGCGATAAAATGGACAAAACTGTTGTTGTTAAAATTGAAAAGATGGAAAAACATCCTCTTTACAAAAAGTTTGTTAAGAAAAGTAAAAAAGTTAAAGCGCATGACGAAAACAACGAATGCGGTATCGGAGACGTTGTTACAATTGAAGAAGCAAGACCTTTGTCTAAGGATAAAAGATACCGCCTTGTTTCTATAGTAGAAAAAGCGAAGTAGGTAACTATGATACAGGTAGAAACAAATCTTAATGTAGCTGATAATAGCGGCGTAAAAAAGGTAAGATGCATAAAAATTCTCGGCGGAAGTAAAAGACGTTATGCTTCTGTTGGTGATATAATTATGGTTGCCGTAAAAGACTCTCATCCGTCATATGGTTTGAAAGACTCTAACGGAAAAAAAGTTCACTCTAAAGCGGTACTTCGTGCTGTTGTAGTTAGAACTTCAAAACCAGTTAAAAGAAAAGACGGAACTTATATCAGATTTGATGATAATGCCGTTGCGATAATCGACACTAAGAATGAACCAAAAGGATCCCGTATATTCGGACCTGTTGCGAGAGAGCTTAGAGAAAAAGATTTTATGAAAATCGTATCTCTTGCTCCTGAAGTTCTTTAATAAAGAGGATGAAAATGAGACTTAAGAAGAATGATACGGTTGTTGTTATC
>JAKJGA010000256.1 GCA_022704645.1 Spirochaetota bacterium | reverse complement strand
CAGGGAAAAGGATTGGCTTCAATCAATGGAGAATTAAAAGAATTATCTGTCGGAGATGTTGTAAATATCCCCGTTGAAGGAATACACCAGGTTGAAAATACCGGAGAAGAAGATTTTATTTTTATTGAAACTCAACTTGGCGAATGTATCGAAACTGATATCGTGAGAATTAAAGACGATTGGGGAAGAGTTTAATTAAAATTTATCTTCCTGAACAGGTTTAGAGTCAATAAACAAATCAGGATTCTTTTGCAGTAATCCGGACACATAATCTATCATTTCACGGGTTCTGCATATTATAGTCCGCGCATCACCAATCTTTGATTCGTGAGCTATTTTATGTTTAAAAAGCAGTTGTTCAATTTTATCATAATTTTGCGATATATCACCATATTTCTGCAAATGCGTTCTCATCGGTCGATCAACAATTTCACCGGAATACTTCTTTATCTTTAACGGAAGAAAATCTTCTGACAATCTATCCGGAATATTATTCCATTCTTCCGCGCCGTGAATGATAGTGTTGGATTTCAAACTGCAACCTAAGAAAACGATTTTCGAATATTTATCATAGAGTTTTCCATAACAACCTTTTCTCGAACAAGGAGTAGAAGATTCTTCATCGCCGGCAATAAAGTTTTCTGCGCTTTTTCCTATGGCAGCTATAGAGTGAGTCGGATGAAGAGATCTGACAACACCTGGACGCTTCAGAAAAAAGGAAGAAATAATTCCTACGCATGGCTTTTCAACCAGTGGATCAAATAAAAGATTATTTTTGTTGATTGTAGCCCATGTATGGGAAGGAAAAGTCAGGAGTCCTTCAGCAAAATATTGAATAAAAGCATCAAGAACCGTATCTACTCCATTATCTGTTACTCCAACAGCTTTCATAGAAGAATGAATATGAACAGTATCAGTCGGCTTTAAACCGCTTTGCTTAATTTGTTCGATCAGATTATTTACGCTGTATAACATATTATCCTTATTGGTTTATCAGTACTTCAAGAAAACCAGATTACATCAACCCCGCATTTTTTCGCCTTCATAGAGTATTCGTCCATAAGTTTTTCAAAAAAAATTGAAGCCTTTGCATCAGCATTTTTATCAAGTATGGAAAAAACCTCAGGAGCATAAATATTTATTTCTGCATCAGCTCCGTTTTTGACAAACATCGAAGCGACTTCGATTGCGCGCGAACAGTCAAAAGTTCCGCCCCATGCTACAAGAAGTCTGAAATGAGTATAATCCCTTATTCTTCTGCCGATAGTTTCAGGGATACAGAATTCGTCTTCTTCATGAACCGTCGGCTGAGCCGAAGCAATATCTTTTCCGAAACGAAGAGCTTTTGACGGATCAGTCGATAAATCATAGTTTTGACGGCATGCCATATCAAACAATACCGCATCGGTATGTATTCCTTTGGCAAAATTCTCAGCAATCATCTTTCCGAAAATCGAAAGCATCTCTTCAGGTACTCCGGCAGACAGAACTCTTCTTCCGAATCCTATAGCAGTCAAAGCACGAAGATCGATACTCTTTGAATATTTTTTTGAAATAATTTCTTTCGAACGCATGCTCGCCCTGAAATCAATCTGGGAAAGGGATTCTCCGGCAGAGAATTTCGCAAGATGAAGAAAAGATTCCGTACGAAGTTTTGAAAGTCTTCTTACAGGTGTCAGCTTATTCAGGTCATCCGACTTAGGAATTTTTTTTCCTGCAAAAACCGCAAATGAAGAACTCAGAATCGCAAGTTCGGGCAGAATTAAAACTGTTTTCTTTCTCCACGGAAAAATGAGGTTATACGGATACTTGAGTGCAATATAACCGAATAGATTTGAATCCTTATCATAACCTCTGAGAGCAAATGAAACATCGATTATGAATGTAAGTATTTTCCCCGGAAGATATGAAAATTGCTTTGCTTCAGGTTTAATCCTTAAATAACAGCTGTCGCTTCCTTCAATATAATAATTGAAAAATTTAGACAGAAAAAACAAGCGCCTGATTTTAACCTCTGCCGACAATGTTTCATTAATTCCGACAAATGCAATTCTTGCATGAGAATATTTCAGATTTATGCCGTCGATTCCGCTAAGCTTCATAAAAAGACAAAGCAGGATACCCTGAATAAATCCGAAAACAATCATTACGGCAGCGATTTTAAGCCATAATTCCGGCGGAAGGAAAAAACACACCCCGGCAGAAAGTAATATAGCAAAAGAAAAATATTTCATCGAAATGAATATTCTGCTTCTGTAAAGAATGACAGAGAATACTAAAATGACAGCCAGAAGAGCAAGGCTGATCAAAAGAGTTGATAAGGTTATTATACCCTGGGCATACAGTTCATAGAACATTCAGCGCGGAACCTCAACAGACTCAAGAATTCTTTTAACATTTTCTCCGGAAGATTCTATCTCAAGACCGAATGAATCAACTGGCT
>JAKJGA010000255.1 GCA_022704645.1 Spirochaetota bacterium | reverse complement strand
ACAATATTCGCGACAGTTGAAGCTTTCTGACCGATTGCGACATAGACACAGAAAACATCTTTACCCTTCTGATTGATTATAGCGTCGATACAAACAGCGGTTTTGCCGGTTTTTTTATCTCCGATGATAAGTTCGCGCTGACCGCGTCCGATTGGAATCAATCCGTCGATTGCCTTGATTCCGGTTGCAAGCGGCTCAGTTACGGATTTTCTGGTAAGAACGCCTGTAGCTTTTCTTTCGATGGGATACTTCTGCGATGAGGCTATTGGACCTTTTCCGTCAATGGGTTCACCGAGAGGATTTACGACACGGCCGAGAAGTTCTTTTCCTACAGGGACTTCCGCGACTTTTCCTGTACGTTTTACAGTATCTCCCTGTTTGATGAGGTTTTCGCCTGTGAAGAGTACAGCTCCGACATTGTCTTCTTCGAGGTTAAGCGCCATTCCGGTTACGTCATTCGGAAAAACGAGAAGTTCTCCGTTCATGACTTTGTCAAGACCGGAAACGCGCGCTATGCCGTCGCCGACAAGAATAACTTCTCCGGTTTCTTCGACTCCGCCCTTGGACGAATAATTTTCTATCTGCTGTTTCAGAACCTGTGCAATTTCATTTGATTTGATCTGCATGTTACCGCCCGTTATACCGATGAATTCATTATATGGTTTTTCATCCGGTTCAAAGATCCGGATACGCTGTAGTCATAAATGACATTATCGATTTTAAGTATAAACCCTCCTAAAATGGAAGGGTCTGTTTCGTTTTTTATTTCATATTCGCAGTCTGGGAATAATTTCCGGATGAAATTCATAATCTGACTGTTGTTTTTTTCTGATAATTCTGATGAAGTTGTTATTTCTACAGGAACAATCTTTCTATGTCTTTTTTCATAAATATGCCACTCAAAGCAGAATTTTTCAAAAAGAGAAAATCTCCCATTGTCAATCATAATGTTGAAGCAGTTGCTTAAAAGAGTGCTGAGATTTTCGCGGTTGTCTTCAATAAAAACTTTTTTTGCTGAAGGCGAAACTGAAGAAGACAAAAGAAAATTCATTATTTTCTGATCGGCTAAAAACTTCTCGGTGAAAAAAAGCATTCCTCTGGAAACTTCATCAAGCTTGCCGAGCTTGACGGAAGTTTCGCAGAGAGCCTTCGCGTATCTTTTAGAAATCAGTGATTTATCCATCAGTTGATTAGCCTGTCTACGGTTTCAGAAATTATTCTGTCATTTTCTTCAGGAGTTAATGTCCGCATCAGAATTTTCTGTGAAGCCAGTATTGTAAGCCCTGCAATATCCTTTCTTAAATCTTCTATGATGCGGCCTCTTTCAATTTCAACCTGATCGCGCGCCTGCTGAAGAATCATCTGCGTTTCGAGTTTTGCCGTTTCAATTATGTCCGCGCGGATTCTCTCCGCGTTTCTTTTTGATTCGAGCATTATACGTTCGGCTTCTTTTTTTGTGTTAAGAAGAATTTCTTCGCTTTCGCGTATATTCTTCTCGGAATCAATGTTAGCTTTTTTAGAGCTTTCGATTTCAGTCTGGATCATCTCTTCGCGTTCGCGTATAGTACGCAGAATCGGTTTCCAGAAAAATTTTGCAAAAATCACATAAGTTATCAGAAAACTGACTACGATTAATATTGATAATCCGAGATTAAGAGAAACCATATCTGCCTCGATTATTTTCCATTATAAATAAGAAACGCGATAAGCGCGCAGAAGAAGGCAACACCTTCGACAAGCGCTGCACCGAGAATCATCAGTGTCTGAATTTTTGAAGCTGCTTCCGGCTGGCGTGCAATGCTTTCCATCGCTGATGATGCGATTTTTCCTATACCAAGACCAGCGCCGAGTGCTACAATTCCTGCTCCGATTCCTGCTCCGAAGAGCGCTAAACCTGTTCCAAGTTCCATAAAAGTCTCCTTATATTAATGTGATTCATTCAACGAATTTCCTATGAACATCGCCGAAAGAAGTGTGAATACATAGGCTTGTAGAAAAGCTACGAGTATTTCTAAAACATATATGAATACTGCTCCGAAAATGCCGGGGATGATGACTCCGATATTCCAGCTGAGATTAACACTGTTCCATCCGAGAAGAAGAAAAGTTAGGATCACCGCATGTCCCGCAACCATGTTCGCGAAAAGGCGGATTGAAAGAGCAAAAGGTTTTGTGAGTATCTGCATGAATTCTAGCGGAAACAGAAATATGTTCATTCCGATTACGGCAGGCGTTGCCATGTCTCCCTTTTTAATCGGCATGAAAGTTTTAAGATAACCGAAAAAACCGTGTTTGCTTATTGCCGCAATCTGCCATACAATCAAAACAATAAAGGCGAATGCGGAGGTTATTGATAAATTCTTTGTTGCCTGACTCATAAAAGGGAAAAGCCCGATGATATCCTGAAGGAGCAGAAAGAAAAAAAGAGTCAGGAAGAAAGGAAGATA
>JAKJGA010000254.1 GCA_022704645.1 Spirochaetota bacterium | reverse complement strand
CGCTTGCCTGCATGCTGAATAATGCCGGCGGAGCATGGGATAATGCTAAAAAGTTTATTGAAAAAGGAAATTTCGGCGGTAAAAAATCCGATCCGCATAAAGCAGCTGTTGTCGGAGATACAGTCGGCGATCCGTTTAAGGATACGTCCGGACCTTCTTTGAACATTTTGATAAAGCTTATGTCGATGGTTTCGGTAGTTTTTGCGGGTGTTGTACTCTTTGTATATCCGAAACTTGCTTCGTTGATTTCTATGATCGGAAAATAATATCCTGATTATATATAAAAAAAGGCGGATCGAATCCGCCTTTTTTTATATTTTAAATCAATGAAATTTTTCATTAGGATCCGGATAGTAATTTTTTCGTGCCCATTCGAGTTCCTTTCTTTCATCCGATGTGAGAGAACTCATTCCTTCCCGGGCGATCTTGTCGAGCAGACGGTCAATTGTTTCTTTAGCTTTGTTCTGGCTTGTAATAATTTTCAGTTTCTGCTTTGATTTGCGTTTGTTAAAAAAATCTTTAGGCAACCTTAATCTGTATGCCGCGATAATTGCTATTCCTGTAATTATTCCTCCGAGGTGACCGATATGACTGATATTTCCTGCCGTGATTGAAAAAGACTGAATAGTTCCGAAAAATTCAATCAAGCCGAATATTAGAACGAAATACTTCATTTTAATCGGAATTATAAAATAAAGAAGAACTTCCCTGTTCGGCCAGATCATTCCGAATGCCAGAAGAATTCCAAATACAGCACCTGAAGCGCCGATTGTTACTGTGTTCGGATCCATATAAGGAGAGAAATAATTCATTAAATGAATGAAAAAACCGGCTCCGGTTGTTGTCAGAAGATAGTAAATGACAAAGCGTTTAGTCCCCCAGAAATTTTCAAGTTCACCGGCGAATATCCAAAGCGCAAACATATTTAAAAGCAGATGCAGAGGACTGCCGTGAAGAAAGCCATAGGTGAGGAATTGCCAGTAGAATCCATTTTCTATTCCGGTTTTACTGATTCCGAAAATATAATCGGGACTAAATTCAGAAAAAAATGGAAGAAGTATCTGCGTAAGATAAATCGCGATATTGGCGATTATAATTATTTTTAGGGCCTTGGTTAAAGGGCCGCCGAACTTGAAAGAGACATTTTGTTTCATATTAATCGAACTGCCTTCTTATTCTGTCAAAATCTTCGTGATTGTAAAGAAACAGTTTAAATATGCGGGGATCAAACCTGAATGCTTCCTGACGCATTATTTCAACTGTCTCTTCATGCGGAATCGCTTCTTTATAAGGTCGCTTCGAAGTCAGTGCGTCATAGACATCGCCGATCGTGACTATTCTCGCTACAATCGGAATGTTTTCTCCGTGTCTGCCTTCAGGATATCCCAAGCCATCCCACCTTTCATGATGATATAGCGCTATGTCCTTCGCCATGTCAAGAAAAGAGTTGTCTCCGAGTGTTTTGGATGCATCATTAAGTGCGTTATATCCGATTACAGTATGTGTCTTGATTATTTCAAATTCTTCGTGATTTAAAGCTGTAGGTTTAAGAAGAATAACGTCAGGGATGCCGACTTTTCCTATATCATGCAGAATGCACGAATCATAAATGTTCCGCATAAATTCTGAAGTTATTGTTTCATATTCGCCGCTGTATTTCATTATCTGGGCAAGAAGAACGCAGTAATTGCGCATTCTTTCAAGATGCTCACCGGTTTCGCTGTCGCGGGTTTCGGCAAGTTTACTGAGCGCGAAAATGGTGGTTTTTTGTGTTTTCAACAGCTCGTGCGTCCGCACTTTGACAATGTGTTCGAGATGTTTTGTGTGCATTTCTAGCTGACTAGTCAGGTCTCCGCGCTGTATGCTAAGCGATATCTGACCGGCAATGAGCTTTAAAAAGCGCAGATGTTCTTCATTGTACGGCTCGGGTTCTTCGGACAAAAATAAAAGAAAACCTTTTATGGAGTTTTCTATAAAAAGAGGCATTATTACGGCTGATGAAGTTTCTTTGTTTATTATTTCACGGGTTTCTTCAGGAAGATTTAATTTTGAAATAAATGTGTCGATATCATTCGCTATAATTACATCTTTTGCCCTGAGTATATTATGAAAAACAGTTTCATCAAGTTTTAGCCGAAAACCGCTTTTCGCAGGAGATACTTTGTCTGAATGCGAAAGTTTTACCTGAAAGGATTTTTCATCGTGATCAAGTGATACTAATGTGATGCTGTTAAACGGAATAACTGATTTCAGGGATATGTCTATTTTGTCAAAAATTTCTTCAATGTCGAGACCCTGATTGAGAAGTGAAATAATTTCGAACATTTTTTCGAGCTGAAGATTAGCTTTGTCCTTTTCGTCACCGATTTTCTTTCTATCGATTGCTCTTCTTACTGAGTGGTTTAAAAGATTAAAATCTGTTACGGGCTTTGTGAGAAAGTCGTAAGC
>JAKJGA010000253.1 GCA_022704645.1 Spirochaetota bacterium | reverse complement strand
GGTATTTTAAGCTTTTGTTTATAGGCTCCGTTCGAGGATATCTCCCGGATTATCTTTGGATTGCGGAGGTTTTATGAATTTTTTTAAGAATCTCAAAATATCCGCCAAGGTTCTTCTTTCCTGTCTTGTGTTTCTTGTAATAATTATTTCCATAGCTTTTTTCGGTTACCGTTCACAGCAGAATCAGGTTGAATCGTATGAGAAAATTTATTCGCATAGATTCTGCTCTGTTATCGCGCTTCAGATAATTTCGAGAAATATTTATCAGATGCAGACTAATATTTACCGCCAGTTGGTATTCGCACAAATCGGAAAATGGGATCAAATAGAACCGGTTAGAGAAGAATCAAAGCTTCTGCGTACGGAATACCTGAAGCAATGGGATACTTACACCAAGAACGTGGAGATGAATGCAGAAGAAAAAAGCATTACTGACGACTGGATGAATATAAGAACTTCACTTGCCGGTGTAACGGACAGATTTGGAAAGGAAATTGACGCGAGAGAAGTACGCAAGGCCGAGCTTACGATTGCTGAATGGGAAAAAGGATATGATACTTTGAAAAAAGCCATGCAGGCGATTTTGGATTTTCAGGATAAAGCTGCCAAGGAACTTCGAAACGAACAGTACGCTCAAGCCAGACGTGATTTCGAAATCAATATGTTTATGCTGGTTATTTCAATTATAGTAGCCGCCTTGATAACTTTCGTTCTTGCCCGTTCGGTTTCCGGTCCCGTGAACAAGGGGCTGAGTTTCGCACGCAAAATTGCAGTCGGTGATTTTACCGACAGAATCGATTTGAACCAGAAGGATGAACTCGGAATTCTAGCGGATGAACTTAATAAAACCGCTGATAATCTTGAACATCTCATCGGCGGAATAATCGAATCTGCTAAAAGTCTAATCCGTTCCGTTCAGGAGATAGCTTCCGGAAATGAAAATCTTTCTCAGCGCACGACGGAACAGGCATCTTCACTTGAAGAAATTGCTTCTACGATTGAACAGACAAGCGCGGCCATAAACCGTAACGCGGATAATTCTCTTAATGCCGATCGTCTTGCAAAAGAGGTTACGGCAGAAGCCGAGAAAGGCGGCGAGACTGTAAATGATGCCGTCAGCGCCATAAATGAAATAAGCGAATCGAGCGTTAAGATAGAGCAGATTACTGGTGTCATTAATGAAATCGCATTTCAGACGAATCTTCTCGCTCTTAATGCGGCAGTTGAAGCTGCAAGAGCAGGTGAGAGCGGGCGCGGTTTTGCCGTTGTTGCCGGTGAGGTCAGAAATCTCGCCGAAAGGTCGGGCAGTGCGGCAAAAGAAATTTCCGGATTGATAAAGGATTCTATTGATAAGGTTTCAAGAGGTTCGGAGCTTTCAGCGAAAAGCGGCGAGGCTCTCCGCTCGATAGTCGAAAGGATAAGAATTGTCGGAAATCATGTAGGCGAGATTGCCGCATCCAGCGAAGAGCAGCGCACCGGCATCAATCAGATAAATACAGCGATAGTCGAACTTGATTCAGTTACTCAGCATAATGCCGGTCTTGTCGAAGAAACTGCCTCTGCCGGAGAAGAGATGAGTTCTCACGCGCAAGAGCTTCTTGCCATGGTTGAAAAATTTGTAATCCGTACCGATAACAGCGGTCTATAGAATTTTTTTCAATCCGGCTATTGACCTGTCTATAGCTTCATAGTTTACTTTTCTCCGCATAACGGATTATCCGTTAAAAGGAGATGTTATGCAGAAAAAATTTAACGGCAGGCGTATCGCCAAAAAAGTCAGCTGGAGTTTTAATCACGATTCGGAACATATCTTTCTTCTTCTATGTCCGACTAAGGAGCTGGACTGGATTGAAGGATGGGAGAATGTTCATACTTTGATTTGTTCGGAATCGGGAATTGCCGAAAGATCATGCATTTTTACGACAGATGTTCCCGGCGAAGGTCATTCTGTATGGATTGCGTCAAAGTACAGCCTTGAAAAAAGAAATGTCGAGTATGTCAAATTTTTAACTGACAAGGATGCTGTTGTTCACTGGGAAATGACGGTTGTTGAAAAAGAAACCGGAAAATGTTCTGTTGAAGTAGATTACATTATTACGGGTCTCAGTGAGAAGGGCAATGCGTTCGTTAATGAATTCGGCCGGAATCAATTGCCGGCACTTTTCGAGGGACTCCCGAAAATGATTGAATACTATATGAATACCGGAAAGAAGCTTAGTCTTTTGTAAGGCATTTCTTAGTCGCGTTTTATCGAATAATTTCACCACAAATTCCGGCATGCCGCTTAAAAACAGCGTGCCGGAATTAAATTATTTGACACATATGCTAGTTTTGCTTTTTGAATTATCTGCGGTGATATCATGGTACGTATAAATAATATTTCAAAATCATTCGGAGCAAAATCGCTTTTTTCAGAGATAAGCTTCAACATAAATTCAGAAGAAAGAGTCGGACTCGT
>JAKJGA010000252.1 GCA_022704645.1 Spirochaetota bacterium | reverse complement strand
ACTGAAGTTGCGGATTCGGATAATATTGATCTTATAAAAGAAGTCGGCGTTAAGGACTTCCTTATTTCAAATCAGTTTATTTCGAAGATTTACGCGCAGATTTCTGAAGAACCTGCAGTTTATGATATTTATGATGATCTTTTCAAAGCGGAAGGAAGCGAAGTTTATATTAAACCTTCTGATTATTTCTTTTCAAACTTTCCGGTTGAAATAACTTTTGCAGAGATTTGCGAAGCGGCGATCATGCGCAATGAAACATGCTTCGGTGTAAGACTTGCAAAAGAAGAAGATGATGCTTCGAAAAATTACGGAATTTATGTGAATCCTGAAAAAAGCAGAAAATTCACTATTACTAAAAATGACTGGTTAATAACTCTCGCTGAAGATGAGTCTTGATAATAAAGAAAGGCGGTTTATGACCGCCTTTCTTTATGCAAAAACGTAAAAAAAGTACTTGCCGATACTCAATTTAAAATCGACATATCCATTCAATATGACTGAATCTTTGACGGAGTGTTTTGATGAAAGAAATTGGAAATAAAAGAGATTCAGATTTCCGTTTTCAGGGAAGACTTCAGCCTGAGTTGAGCGGATTGAGATGGAAACTGGCAAAAATTATTTTCTCACGTGCGGAACTTGATGAAGATGCTGTATCTCTGCTTAATGAGTATAATGAAAAAGGCGCTGTTGTCATCGCGTCTCATGAGAGTTCTAATTTTGCGCTGCTGATGATTCAATCCGTTCTTTCTAAAGCAGGAGTCAAAAATCTTGATTTTGCCCTCGAATATAATCCAATAGTACTTCAGTCGTTTTCTTACATATTCGGAAGAATAATGATGTGGATAAAAAGGACACTTTTCCGCAGAAAATATCCGAATGTTTATGAAACTGATTATATCAAAAATCTTCTCCTTGATAAAAGGGGAGTTCTTTTTTCGATGCTTTCGCGCAAATTTTTTCTCAAGCGTTATGTCGAATCTAAGTATGATACAATTCTCTATCTGATACGCCTTCAGCGTTCACTTCCGTTTCCTATATATATTATGCCGGAAATAATTTTCTGGAACAGAAACCCCGAGCGAACAAATCAATTTGTTCCGACTCCGCCTGCGACCGGTAACCGGTTTTTCATTCTAAATCTTGTTTCGCAGGCTACACCTTCATATATCAAATTTTTAAAACCTGTGTCTCTTGCCGATGAATTAGAAAAATTCAAAGAATTTTCAGACGAGAAATGTGCAAAAATGATAAGGCAGAATATTCTCGAATATATGCAGAAACACAAAAGAATAGTTCTGGGCCCTGTTCTAAGAAGCAGAAATGAAATTGCAGAAAAAGTACTCTATCACGAAAATGTAATCAAAACAGCCGAAGAAGTTTCCAGAGAAGATAATATTCCGCTTCGCCGTCTCAAAGGCCGCGCATTTAAGTATTTCGGAGAGATAGCGGCGGATTTTTCAATAGTTTATATAAAGATTTTTGAACGCACAATCGATCTCATATTCAAAAAAATATTTTCCGGGATTGTTTGTGATGCAGAATCCATTACCCGCCTTAAGGAAGCTGCAGAGAGAGGACCTCTTGTTCTGACGCCCTGTCACAAGAGTCATATGGATTATATGATTCTTTCATATATCTGTTATAAAAACAAGATTACGCTTCCGCATATTGCAGCGGGCGTAAATCTTTCATTTTTTCCTATGGGAATAATTTTCAGGCATTGCGGCGCATTTTTTATCAGACGAACATTTAAAGGGAAAAAGCTTTATACTTCAGTTTTTAAACAATATCTTAAGACACTTGTTGCCGATTCGTATCTTCTTGAATTTTTTGTTGAAGGCGGAAGAACGCGAACCGGCAGACTTGTTTTCCCTAAAATGGGAATCATCAATTATCTGGTTGAGGCTATTGACGAAAACTACAACAAGGATCTGATATTTCTTCCGATATCGATCAATTACGACAGGGTGCCCGAAGAATCTTCATATATAAAAGAACTGCGCGGTAAGACAAAGAAGAGAGAATCCGTCGGAAGCGTAATCAAAGGCGGTTCAATTCTTTCTAAAGATCACGGTAAAGTATATGTAAGTGTTGCAGAGGCTTTTTCGCTTAAAGAGGTGGAGTCCGCAGGGTTTAAAGATGATTTCCGTGTTGAGGAAATCGGTTATAGAATTATCAACGGAGTTTATTCCGTGACATCGGTGACTCCGGTTGCACTTGTCACTGCGCCGATGCTTATGATGGCCATACGCGGATTTACACGCAAGGATCTTCTCCGCAATGTGTTTTTGTTTCATGAATATCTGACCTTTACAGGAGCCTTTTTTTCGGATACAACCCGCGACAAAAAAAATATCAATGAGATATTTGAATATGCTGTTAATTTATTTACAAAAGAAAAATTCATAGATAAGCTTCATTATGATGAACGCGAATCTTCCGAGGATTTCTTTGTAATTAAAACCGAAGC
>JAKJGA010000251.1 GCA_022704645.1 Spirochaetota bacterium | reverse complement strand
ATTTTAGACTGAACTTCGGGCTTAAACATCTCAATAGCCTTCTTGAGCATTTTACCGAGAGATTTCCCGGTTTCAGCAGAAGGAAGAGTCATAACATTCAATCCCATCTCGACGAGTGAACCTTTCGAAAGAGTATTTCCTCCGGAAAGCATTCCGAGAGAACCCTGAAAGGACGAAAGAACCAGATAAAAATCGCGTCCGTTCATTTCATTCGTGTTATACAACAGAATGAAAAACGTTAGAAGCAGAGTCGTCAAATCCGACCATGACGTCATCCACGGCGGCGGTGGCGGACATTTTATCTTTCTTTTCATTATTCGCCGACCTCATTGGAAATCGCTTCACGCTCATTCGGTTCAAGATACGCAACGAGTTTATCTTTAACAAGACGCGGATTATCTCCCGACTGAATCGAAAGAGTACCTTCTATCATAATCATTTTGATAAATACTTCTTCATTTGTTCTAAGCTGCATTTTGGTAGCGATAGGAAGACAGATAAGGTTCGCGATAATTGCTCCATAAAATGTTGTAATCAGCGCGGCCGCCATACCGGGTCCGATCGCGTTTTTATCCTGGATGTTTACAAGCATCAGGATAAGACCCATCAGGGTTCCAAGCATCCCGAATCCCGGAGCAAGACCTGACAAATCCGAGATCATCGTTTTAAAAACATCATGCCTGTCCATCATCTGTTCGATCTCAGTTTCCATTATTCTGCGGACCATCTCGGGATCAGATCCGTCAACAACGAGCTGAATTCCTTTTTTAAGGAAATCATCTTCAAGTTCGTCAAGGTCATCTTCAAGAGCAAGAAGACCTTCCCTTCTCGCTTTTTCCGAAAACGAGACAAGCGTTATAATCATTTCATTCGCGTTGCTCTTAGGTGCGAAAAAAACTATGCGCAAAGCCTTGGTCAGACCGAGAAACTTCGAAAGCGGAACGCTCAAAACGAGAGCCGAAAGAGATCCCCCCAGAGTTACAAAAACCGACGCGGGGTCCCAAAACAGCAGAAGATTTCCCTTTGCCATTAAGATTCCAAGTATTATACAAACTGTACCGGCGGCAAGACCGATTATCGAAGCCAAATCCATAGAAAAACCTCACAGAAAGCGCATAGTAATATCCCGTTTATATTTCGGCAGTTTATTCAATGCTCAATAGTTTTTTTTGGAATGAAATCGACTGACACGATGAAAATAACTTGCTCTATTTAATAAAGCATGTTAAAGTAGCTGTACTTATTTACCGATAATTTACTCAACCTTGAACAATTTCGGGCACAAACATTTACCGGAGATTATTGATGAAAAATACGGCCGTCGAGTTTCTGCATCAACCGGAATCAAAAAACTGGTTTGAGCTTTATTCGATTAATTTCTGCGACAAAAAAAACAAGATTTACGGCAACGCAGAAATAGAAATCTTAGCTAAAAAAAATAAAGTAAGATTCTCATGGCAGGCATGCGTAGATCAAACCGAATATTCCGAAGAATGCGAAACAGATTTTGACGGAAACTTCAATGCAAAAAAAATTTCTTCCCCGATAATGAAATATACCATAGTGCAGCCCTGTGAAAACTTTAAACTTGAACTAAAAAACTCCAAAATAAAAATTGATCTCAACATTTCAGGCCTTTTCTCAATATATGATTATCCGCTTGCACCGGACAAGGACGGAAATGCAGAACGTCTTGCCTTTGAATCAAAAATGTGGAAAAGAATTGAACAAAGATGCAAATTCTCCGGCACTGCTGAATATAAATCCAAGGAAAAGAAAGTTACTAAAAAAATTGACTGCTTCGGGCAAAGAGAAAAACACTGGGGAGAAAAAAGTTTCGACTCCCTTAAAAGCTACAGCAGATACATGATTCAGCTTAGAGATATGTCGTTCAGCCTGACATGTATAAAATTCGGAAATACCGTTCTGTCTTCAGGATACATGTCCAAAAAAAGCGGAAACATGCCTATCGATGAAACAGAACTCGAACATATAGACATCAACAAAGAAGGACTGCCTGTAATAAGTGAGATTTCTTACACCGATTCGTTTGACGAAAAGGATCTTATTGTCTCCAACCGGATACATTCTTTTCGATACAAACCCGTAACTATGGGGAAAAACACATTTCAGCATTTTAAAAGTTTTTCCGAATACTCCATCGTCGGAGCATTAAAAAAAGGAATCGGATTCGAAGAACACTTTATTCATTCGTCTTTTATGCCGGTAATCTGCGGCGATAAATAAATGACCGCATTTTCATTCACACGGGACTATCTTAAAAAAATATTCCCATTTCTCGCAATTCTTGCCCTTCTTCTCGGCCTTTCAGCCGTTTTCAATACGTTTTTCAGCTGGGACGGAATTTTTGTAATTCTCAGAGTTTATCTATACTCAATGTCTTTTCTTCTGATATATAATGCCCATTCATCGCAAAAATGCGACTTCCTTGAAATTTATCAAAAGAATATCGGAGCAAAAAGCGG
>JAKJGA010000250.1 GCA_022704645.1 Spirochaetota bacterium | reverse complement strand
TCAGGGACTCGGACTTTCAACAGTTTTCGGAAATGTTAAGAATCTTAACGGAACTATTAATGTCTTCAGCGAAAAAGGAAAAGGTACATCTTTTCGAATTTATTTCCCTGTGCTTAAAACCGACACTTCTAAATTCTCTGCCGAAAACGACAGTCTTATATACGGTAACGATTGTCTGCTTCTTATAGATGACGAAGATATAATCCGTAAAACCGCCTACGAACAGCTCCTTTATCTGGGTTACAGTACATTAATGTCAGATGAAGGTCTCCGTGGAATAAATATTTACCGTGCAGAAAAACACAGAATTTCTGCCGTAATACTTGACTTAATAATGCCGAACCAGAATGGAATTGATGTTTACAAAAAGCTCCTCGAAATAAATCCGGAAGTTAAAGTTCTTTTTACGTCAGGATTTTCAAGAGATGCTTCTCTCGATGAATTTCTAATGTCAAAAAATACAGGCTTTATTAAGAAACCTTTCAGGCTGGCTCCTCTCAGCAAAGCAATAGCAAAACTTCTTCAGAAATAAATTATCCAAGGAGAATGGAATACGCAGCATCTTTTGAAATTCCTTCAATCCTTAATATTTTCTTCTTAGATTTCTCTCCTTTTATCACAGAAATTCTGCTTTTAGCAATTTTCAATGTTTCTGAAAACAAACGGATACACTCGGCATTTGCTTTACCGTCAACTGGCGGAGAATTCAAATATGCCTTTAAACCCGTCTCAGTTTTTACAATTATGCTTTTAGATGATTTTGGCTGAACGCTTACTTCAATAAGTGCAAATTCCATACTTCTGTCATTTAATGAAAGGAATGGCTGAATATCAATACAAAAAAGGCCGCTCATAGCGGCCGATATACATTACTGGGAAAGTTTGCCGTCCTTAATAACAACATCCTTACTTCCGCTTACCTTTATTTTAGAACCGGTATCTTTGATTTTAATCTCAGCACCGTCAGGAGCTCCGCCCATCTGAGTTGTGCTTCCGTTAATCGAAGTGTGAGTAGTTCCCACTGTTTTAACTTCGATATCATATTTCTTGGAATCCTTATTTACCAGATTCGCAGAGAAAAGAGACACCGTCATAAGAAAAGCGCAGACCGAAAACAATATTTTCATAAATTCCCCCTTTTGTATATTTATAATGTATCCTCTTAATAAATACAAGAAATTTATGAATATTCTATTCTGATTTCTGCCTGACATATTCATTCACAAAAGAAATTACTTCCGCGATTTCACCTTCTTTAGGAAGAAAATCTGAAAACCTTTCAATAGTTCTTCGCCTTTTAATTGTTCTGAAAGATTCGGAGTAATTTAAATCGAAAACCCAAGCCAGATGAATCAGTTTCATATCATTATAATTCTTCCGTAAACTATTTGAAATCGTCTTCTTTTGATAAATCAAATCAACAATTTCTTTATTGAACCCCTTTGTATCAGGAAGATCAAGTTCAAGAGCGTCATTTCTCCTTTCAGCACGCGACAAATGATAATTGCAAAACAATTCAAGAATATCAATTTTATCTGCATCACGGGTGATGTTTACAAATCTGCGCACATACGGATCTGTTTCATTCGGAACATTTTGAAGATTATGAAGCCTGGTACTGTTGATTACAATCTTTCTGTTTTCAGCATCAACTCCTTCAAGAACATCCGAGTTTGAAAGAATTTCATAACCGCATTCGGCGTGGTTAACCGATTTTGAATCAAGAAATGTTTTGAATTTCAGGAACTGATCAAACCTTCCAATATCATGAAAAAGAGCGCAAAGATAGGCTATATTTTTTTCATTATCATTAAAAGCTTGATGATTGGAAATTCTTTTTGCTATTCCACATACTCTCATTGAATGATTTAGCTTGAGCAGCATATTTTCTCTGATAAATAAGGAGTCCTGCATATTTTCAACAGAAAGTAATTTATCTTCTACATACTCGAAAAAAGCCTTCCGGCATAAATCAATCTGATTCGACAGCATAAAAACTCCCATAAGTACCATTAACAAATTTCTTTTTGAATAATGTTTTATAACCAATTCTGTAAATTATATTTGACTGAACATTTTTAAAATTATATTAATATATTTACTAAACCTGTCTTTCGGAGATATTATGAAACGTTTATTAAAATTATCCGTTCTTCTTATAGCTACCGCAATTTTTTCTTCTTGTTTCACCGTTAACGGCGAAGCTAAAAAACGTCCATTAGCTAAAATAGATAAAGTCTCGATTGATTCGGTTTCTCTCACTTCAATAACTCTGAAAATAGACATGTCCATCAACAATCCTTATATTCTGAGTGTTGATATCAACAAAGCGATAATGGAAACCTATGTTGAGAATGAACGTCTTGTCTATACTGTCAACAATTCGCCGCTAAATATCAGAGGCGGAGAAACCATGAAGACATCATTTAAAGTTAAACTCAAATGGGCTGAACTTGACAAAGCCTCTACCAATTATATGGACAAAGACGATCTTACAG
>JAKJGA010000045.1 GCA_022704645.1 Spirochaetota bacterium | reverse complement strand
CTTCCCGGATTTGATTTAATGAAAATTCCGATTCCCTTAGAGATGCCGGATTCTTTTGTGACGGAAACTATTTTTTTGACCGGCCAGGAAAAATCTGAAGGCGCATCTTTAACGTAAATTGCTTTAGAAGTTTTACCGGTTTGCGGCTTTTTTTCTATGACCGGATCACTTTCCGAGAGTGAAATTTCAACTGCCGGAATCTTAAGCTTCATTCCTATTTTGATAACTGAATTCAAATTTAAGCCGTTACTCTTATTGATTAAAGAAGGACTTAAACCGTATTTTCTTGAAATCGAATAAAGCGTTTCACCTTTTTTGACTGTATGAATTCTTAATTTGCGCTTTGACTGGGCGGATTCTGATTTTGCGACATAATCAGAAGAAGTTTTCTTAACCTGCCCTGACCTGCCGTAAATAACGAGAGGAAGTATGATAAAAGCAGCAAAAATCCCTTTTTTCATACGCAGGTCAATGAGCATAAATCACCCTTTTCTATGTATCGGTTCATTACGTATTAATAGTTAGCTAAAAAAAAATTGCTTGTATTTTTTTTTCTCTGGTTTTTGATTCCACCAGACGGGGATTATATGTTAAAAAAACAGGCAGCTTTTGCGGCCTTACTTCTTTTTATCTTTTACGGAAATACCGTAAATGCTGAAAACTTTTTCTCGACTTCCGGATCGGCCATAAAATCCACAAACGGCAAATTTTATGCTTATATCAATTTTCTTTATTACAGTAATGTTTATTTCGTAAATCTGATACAGCCGAACTCTGTATCCCATAACGATGTTCAGAGTGATGCTTTAAAAATCAGAGCCTATCAGAACTATATCCGGACCCTTCGGGATGAAAATCTCAAAAATGACGCTACTGTTCTGCTGAATCTTTATAAAAATCCGTCATTGTTTGATAATCAGAAAATTGATCAGATTGCTAAAAAACTTGAAACCAGAAATATAGTTATAAGCTTTTCAATAGACGACGCACCGTCCAGAAAAATAAATCTTAATTACTGCATTTACGGAAAAAAGAAACTTCTGCTGGTAAGTCATCCTCTATTTGATTTTTCCGAAACAATTTATAATATTATTCCGATGATATCATATCCGGAGATATCCGTCAGCAACTCAATGACATACGATGATATCATTTATGTCAGTCAGGAAGAAATAGCTAATGATTCCGGAATAGCACAGAGAGTTCTTGCCGGAAAAAACGTCAGCGCATTTCTTTTTAACGGAGCAAGAGTAAATACTGAAATATCATATTGTCTGAGAAAAGCCTTTGCGGGCAAAGAAAGCGAAATCATAAAAGACATGACACGGATGTTCGAAATACACGAACTCAGTCATAAAATTCTATATAACAAATATAAAATTCAGGATCCGGTTACTCACGAAGAATTTGCACTAAGCAGCACTATTTACGATAACCCTTTCCTTGGACTTGCAATCATGTACAGTTATCTTGATTACGACAATCTGACTCAGCATAAACTTGCAGCTCTTAATTACATCCGTTATATAGCAAATCATTCCGGAAAAAGCATTTTGATGGAAAAGCCGGAGCTTATTGCAAAAGAATTTTCCGCAGATGAGCTCAAAACAATCAGCAAAAACCATTTTGACTCATTACGTCAGGTTCTTAAAATCAAATAGAATTTTTCTTTCAAATCAAAATTTATTTTGACACGCACATTCGAATTGTGCGTACATGAATCAAAATTTGTTCTGGATATTCTATGAATAACTTATTTAAATCAATTTCAGTTTCTGTCATCAGTTCATGCGCGGCGATTATAGTATTTTTCTTTATAAGAGCGGACTATATTCATGAAACATACATGACTCATCTTTCATCGCTCAATCAGTCTCTTGTTTCAGAGCTTAAACCGTTTCTTGAAGGTAAAACAAAAGATGAAGCCGAGTCTGCCCTCAAGTCTGCTGCATCATCAAAAAAAGAAGTGGCATTCATAGCTCTTGCAGACATGCAGAATAATTATCTTGGAGGTTTTTCCGGTCTTACCCAAAAAGAAATTAATAATGGCTTTTCTGATCTTATTATAAGTGATATCAAAAACGGAAAACTTTCTGCAAGTAAAGTCGAATCAAAATACTATGGCTCAGAAAAATTTTATTACATTAAATTAAAAGGTGTCAAGTTCGCATTCTTTGTCGTGTACAGATACAAGCTGCCGGCAAAACTGATTACAGAAATTATTATTGAAACATCCATAATATTATTAATAATTTTCATATCAGCGTTCAGTTTTTTCTATTTCTTCAAAAAATCAGCTCAGCCGACAGCAGAGTCTGAATCTTCCGTTTTACGTGAAAACCCGAAAGAAACACAACGCCGGACTAACAGCTTTGAAAAACTTCTTGCTAAAACATTCAGCGAAGCCAGTCAGAATCATTCTTTTGAATCATTCGCATATTATCATTATGACAAAGAAAATTTAAATCTTATAAAAAAATATTTTTATACTTCTGGTATTCTTTCTAAGCTTGATCAGAATCAGCCTGAAGCTGAAAAACGGAAAGAAATTATTTCCGAACTTAAAAAAGGTTCACCTATAATCAAAGCCCGGTCTAAAAATGCATATATAGCAGTAATCGAAAACAAAAATCTGCTTGGGGCTGTTTTAGTAACTAAAAACAAAACTATAACAGGAACAGAAATTTCTTACCTGAAGAATATATGCAGGGACATCGCCTACAACATCATCAAATGAGCTTTTCTGTAAGATAATAGATAGTATCATTTAAATAAAAAATATTGTTAAAAGCGGAGATTACATCTCCGCTTTTAAATTCAATTCTTCCGGAGTCGGCTGCGGATTTCACCCTTTCATAAAAAGAAGAAGGAATTACCTCACCGAAAACTTTTTTCATTTTTTCCATGGATATTCCTTCTGAAAGGCGAAGTCCGGTCATTACATACTCTGCCATAGCCGATGAAATTGAACGGTCATCATAGATAACATCAATCGGATTTGATGAATATGCGATGTAATCATCTTCTTTATGCCAACGTCTTCCGTCAATAAACGAATGCGATGCTGCACCGAGTCCTAGATAATCCTGCCATGTCCAGTATTTCATATTATGACGAGATACTCTTCCTTTTCTTGCAAAGTTTGAAACCTCATAATGATCATAAGATTTATTTTTCAGCCTATCTATAACAGCTTCAAAAGTATTTTTTTGATCTAATTCATATTTATCCGAATCAGTAAAACGGGAATAAAGCGGAGTCCCTTCTTCAACACTAAGCATATAAACTGAAACATGATCTGCATTCGTTTCCGAAAGAATATCTATAGATGATAAAACCGATTCTTTATCAATATTTGAAACTCCGGCAATGATATCCGCAGAAATATCAAGAAAAGTGCAATTAAGAAGTTTTACTGCATATTCAGGCGAAACATATTTTCTGCCAAGAAATTTATTAATTTTTTCATCAAATGACTGAACGCCAATTGATACTCTATTGCATCCGAAATCAGAAAGCATTTTAAAATCATCAATACCTGTAGAAGACGGATTACATTCAACAGTAAACTCATAACCGGATTCAACTCTAAAAGAAGAAAATATTTTTTCTGATATTTTCCTCAATAACGGAATTCCTACTGAAAGCGGAGTTCCACCTCCGAAATAAACCGTATCAAATGTCTTACCCGAGTACAATGAAGCATTATATTCAATATCACGCAAAACCGCTTCACAATAGCGGTTTAAAGAAGATGAATCCGCATCCGAAACAGAATAAAATGAGCAATAATCGCATTTTGAAAAACAAAACGGAAAATGAACATAAATACCGGCAGGCATCAAAAACCGAAATTAATAGGACATTCTGTTTTCACTTTAATTTGTCCCTTGATGAAATTTGCAGCAGCAGTAAAAGAAGCATTCGTATTAGACAACATAAACAAGGTTGCGGGATGCTGTTTATATTTTGAAAACAGAAATGGATTTCCGGAATAAACAAATGTCACTGCATTTTTTCCGCTAAGACGGATTATTCCGTCCATGAGATTTTTATTAACTGAGTGAGAATAAACATAAATCTTTCTTCCTGATGTGTTAGAAGAAAAGAATCTAGATGATGCCATTACGGTAAAATTCTCAGCTGGGAAAAGAGAATTGAAATATGCATTGTCTGAAACAATAATTGTTTTATCATCTTTGATTTCGGTAAATGAATTTTTTCCGTAAAGATATAAAGCCTTCTCTGAAATAATCCGGTTAACCTCATCAGCCTCGGCATTCGGGAAAATATAATCGCTATTTGAATCTGCATTACAAAATTTTCTTTTTGCGCGTATTATCCGGATAACAGATTCGTCTATTCTTGATTCGGGAATATCTCCTTTTTTTACAGAGTTACAAAGTGCATAGAAAATCTGATCCGCTCTGGAAGACGTTGTAAGAAGAATATCTACTCCGGCTTTCACTGCTTTTACTGCGCTTTGTCCGATAGTCATATGCTGCGAAAGAGCTCCCATTTCCAGATCATCCGTAAAAACCAGACCTTTGTATTTCATTTCATCCCGCAGAATTTTTTTAAGAAAGAACTCGGAAAAAGTAGCCGGCTCGGAAGACTTCAGCACCTTGGGATATGAGATATGAGCAGTCATAAATGACGAAACGTCAGAATCAATTGCCGCACGGAAAGGCTTCAATTCAAAATTTTTGATTTCCTCAATGGATGAATTTATTTCAGGAAGAACTTTATGAGAATCTTTCGATGTGTTTCCATGACCCGGGAAATGTTTAACCACAGCGGCGCATCCAGCTGATTGCAGACCTTCTACATATGCCTTTACCTGAGCGGAAACTTTTTCCGGATCAGAACCGAATGAGCGCACATTTATTACAGGATTATCGGGATTATTGTTTATATCCGCGACAGGCGCAAGATTCATATTGAGCCCCAATGATTTCATCTGCATGCCGAGATGATATGCAGCCTTTTTAGTCAGAGCCGGATCATCAGCCGATCCGGATGCAATTGTACCGGGAAACTGCGTTACTCCGTCTTTTATACGTACCACAAGTCCGCTTTCCTGGTCAGTAGAAATAAAAAGCGGAATACCAGTCAAATCAGCAGAATTTTTCTGCATCGCCGAGGTAAATCTTTTAAGCTTCTGCGCATCACCGATATTATAACCGAAAAGAATAATCCCGCCAAGACGGTATTTTCTAATCATTGAATATGAGTTGTTATTACCCGCATCATTGCCAGAAATTCCCGTCATCATCATCTGACCGATTTTATCCTCAATCGTCATCTTTGACACGAACTCCTCTATCGTCTCTTCCTTCTTTTGAGAAAAAGACATCGACGAAATCATCACGGCAAATAATACCAATATTTTTAAACGCATCACAACCTCTTTTAATATAAACCGGATAAAGAGTCAATTTCAACTGTCAAACAATTTTAAACTCTTATTGTCCCGTATATTCCATTATTTTAACACAGTCTGAAGGCATTACAACCCTTTCTTTTCCGTGATTATTCAAACAGGCAAATTCACCTGCAAAGACATAGTCTTTTTCAGCAGAAAAAATATTAACAGAGTCTGTTTTTAAATCAGAAAAAACAGATGCCGAATAAATCCCATTTTCAAAGCAGAATGATTTTATTCTTTCAGATGAATATCCCGAATAATGAATAAAGATATTGGAATCTTTTAACTGAGACAGTGCTCTCTCGAGTTCATAAGAATCAAATCTGCCGTAATCAAATTTTAGAAAAACAATTTTTCCGCACTCTTTGAAATATCTATCAGCAAATTTTCTCAATTCATTATTTTCCGGCAGTATCAGCGCGTACTTTTTATTCAGAAATTTCTTTTTCCGGAAATCATCCGCCCGTTTTAGCGCAAATTCAGTATCAAAAAGAAATCCGCTTTTATCATCCGGCGGATCGATAATAACCGTATTTTCTACAGGAAGATATCCGGATATGACCAAAGCCTCGCCTCTGATAATTATTTTTGTACATCCTGCGTCCGATAAAGAGGATACTAATTCTGACAATGAAGCTTTTTCCGAACAGGCATAAATAAAATTTCCGCGGGTAATATTTTTCTCTATAATTCTTGAATTAATAAAAGATTCGGCATCTCCGGGATAAACAGCAAATCCCACTAATGGTTCATCTTTCACTGAACATGAAAACAATAAAAGCGCAATAAGGAAGCTAAATCGTTTTAGAAAAAATATCCCCGTCATTTTCAATCCTCCGGAACCCCATTTTTCTGAGATAACGAAGATGATTCTTCCCGTAAAGCGGAGTCCTGATTTCGCGGCAACCTCTGTTTCTGAAAAAACCCAGAGAGTCACGGTAAAGAAAACGTCCGATTTTCATATCGCGGTATCTTGGAACAACGTAATCTAGATGTATAAAAAATATTCCTTCCGGATTTTCTTCATAAAAAACTATACCCGCCGGAACAAGATCGCGAACCAAAAGAAGAACTTTCGTATCCTCATCAGTTCTATACGTAAATTCCGGGTATAATTTCGCGATATCAGCTCCGAAAAATTTAATAAAATATTCAAGATACTGCGAATCGTGAGAAATTTCGACAATTGAGAAATACTCTTTCTTGAAAATGTAATGCGAAAGGAAATAAAGATCAGCAAATACTATCAGAATATTCAGTACAGATACGGGATATGCTTCTATCATTATGCCGTATACAGAAAATGCAATTGCTCCGATCAGGTTAATGAGCCTGAGCTTGAATGCAGAATTCATAAAAAGAGAAACAGCGACAAGAATACTTGCAGAATATCCTATTATTGAATAAATTGAATCCATCCGTCCCCCGGGGCACGATAATTCAGCGGATCAATTGATCAAGAAATATTTCTTTACAGAAAACGCTCTTTTTGTCTGATTAATCTATGAGCATCAGAGAAAACTATGATTCTGTTCATGAATCAGCGCTAAAGGCTGCCGTTTCAGCAGGAAGAAACCCAGATGATATCAGACTTCTCGCCGTAAGCAAAACCTACGGAGCTGATACGGTTCAGGATGCCGTAGATTCGGGAATATTTCTTTTCGGCGAGAACAAAGTCCAGGAAGCCAGAGACAAGATACCTCTTCTGCATGGAAATTTCGATTTCCATCTCATCGGCCATCTTCAGTCAAACAAGGCAAAGGATGCTGTAAAACTTTTTTCTACAATTCATTCTCTCGACAAAATCAGCACTGCCGAAAAACTTGATGCAGAAGCCTTCAAAATAAATAAAACAATAGATGTTTTTGTTCAAGTCAATACCAGCGGAGAAGATTCCAAATCGGGTGTTGAAGTTGAACTTGCGGAAGAATTATGCTCTCAGATAATGCTTGCAGGCAATTTAAAACTTACAGGCTTAATGACAATCGGACCTGCCGGCGGGAATATTCAGGATGCAGTAAAAAGCTTCGTTACTCTCCGGAATCTTAAAGAAAAAATCAATTCATCGCTTTCAATAAACATGACCGAACTTTCCATGGGAATGAGCGGAGATTATATTGAGGCAATTAAAGAAGGCGCAACCGTAATCAGAGTCGGAAGCGCAATATTCGGGAATAGGGATTATACAAATGGATAAAAAAATAGCAATAATCGGTCTCGGCAACATGGGTTATGCAATCGCTGCCGGACTAGCCAAAAATTTTCACGGTGAAATAACCGGTTACGACAGTCATCCTGCAGCAGTTGAGAACTTCAAAGCAATCAGTTCCTCATCCTGCACTATCACAAACGCATCAAGCGAAAAGGAAGCGGCGGAAAAATGCGGAATAATTATTTACGCGCTGAAGCCGGATGTCATTCTTAACATTTTAAGAGAAACCGGCGACTTGCTGAAAAACAAACTGATAATTTCAATCGCCGCAGGAATAACACTGGACTCAATAACGAAAGCTCTTCCGGAAGGGACTTCCGCAATAAGAGTTATGCCGAACACCCCGGCTTTGATATCAGAAGGAATGAGTGTCCTTTGCAAGAATTCATTTGTAACAGAGAAACAGATGATAAATGCTGAAAATATTTTTAAATCAGTAGGCAAGACGCTGATTCTTCCGGAAAAACATATTGATGCGGTTACAGCAATTTCCGGATGCGGTCCGGCTTATGTTTTTACATTTATTCAGGCTTTAGCCGATGCCGGAGTAGCTCTCGGGCTTGCCAGAAAGGATGCCCTTCTCCTTGCCTGCCAGACGCTCAAAGGAGCGTCTGAAATGACAATGCAAAGCGGAGAAGAACCGATATCACTCAGAAATAAGGTAACATCTCCGGGCGGAAGCACGATTGATGCCGTTCATGTTCTTGAAAGAGCTGCTTTTTCGGGAATAGTTATTGACGCAGCAGTCAAAGCATGCGAAAAAAGTAAAAAGCTCGGGGAAAAATAGTGAACGGTTTACCAATTTCATACTACAATCTCAGACGCGCGTTTTTCTTCTTTAAGATTCTTTTCGTGCTGTCATTTTTCGTCGTTGCAGGCGGAAATATTTACAATGCAGTTTTCAAGAAAACGATTGAAGTATCGGAATCAGGTCACATTCTTAAAGACGGTTTTGTGCTCTTCACTGACAGAAAAGAATACATCAAAATACTCAAAAATTACAAATATGATGCCGGAACCAAAATAAAATTTCATGTGATGGGAAAAGGAGAGTCATACTGGGACGTCGCGGTAAGAAACGGAATCACAGTAGAAACGCTTATAGCAGCTAATCCATTCATAACATCACTTCTTGCAGAAGAAAATATCGAAATTGCTATACCTGAAAAGAACGGAGTACTTCTTCCTTGCGATGATTTTCTTGATGCTTACCGGATGAAAAAGCTTTTATCTGTAAGACCTAATGGTAATTTCAAACACAGTATTTTTGAATTATTCGCACTTGATGATATAAGATTCGCTTTTTACGAAGGAGTAAGACCCATCATCGTAAACAATTACATCGAAGGTCTTTACGGAATAAAACAAAGCTTCAATAAACCCGTCGACAAAGGAAATTTCGGTTCCATGTTCGGTATGCGTTCCGACCCTTTCACGGGGATGATGGCTTTCCATCAGGGTCTTGACATCACCGGTTCAATAGGTATGGAAATTCACCCGATCAATGAAGGAATTGTTTCTTTCGCAGGATGGCGCGACGGACTCGGGCTGGCAGTAATAGTGATGCACAAAGAGGGTTATATATCAACATACGCACACTGCAGTCAGCTTATCTCAAAACCAGGCGATCATGTAACCAAAAAAGATGTAATCGCCCTTCTTGGAAACACTGGCAGATCAACCGGACCTCACGTTCATGTTGAAATAGAGCGCCACGGTAAACTTTATAACCCGCTGTATTTCATCTGGTAGTCAGCAGTTTCCGTCCAGATCGTATTCCTGAATCCAGCCGTCTATTCCGGATTCATTCATGTATTCAACAGCTTCATCGTATTCATCTTCTGATGTTTTATTTTCAAGTTCAGGGAAATTTCCGTCAATAGCCTTATACGCCGGGAAATACTGGCACATCAAACTGAATCTGAAATCAACTCCCTTACTTTTAAGTTCAACAAGCCTGTCAATAACGCCTTTTGTATTGTCGAGACCGGAGGGCAAAACCAGATGCCTGAAAATAAGACCTGACTCAAGCAGATCATCATTTTCAATCCATTTTACCGGATTATTGATAAAGAAATCAGACGCTTCAAAAGACCGTTCAACATAATCCGGAACTCTTGAATATTTCCGCGCCATGACCTTATCAGAATACTTTAAATCAAAAAGAAAAATATCTGCGACTTTGTATGTTATCGAAAGGGATTCCGTAGTAAAATAACCGCTGCAGTTAAACGAAAGCGGAATGGAAATTCTGTTTTTTATGATACTAAGAGCTTTCAGCGTTTGCAGAAGATAATGATCGGCTGTAGTAAAATTTATATTATGAACTTTTTTCTTTTCAGCCAGATACATGATCTTATCAGCCAAAGCTGATGCAGAATAATCCTTCCCATTATTCAAAGCCGAAAACGGATAATTCTGACAGAACACACAACCTAATGCACATCCCGAAAAGAAAACATTGCCCGCACCGCGTTCACCGCTGACAGGAGGCTCTTCGCCTCTATGAACAGCAAAAGACGCAACTCTTGAAGCATCCGAAACGGCACCGCATGGAGGTACAATTTCTGCACGGTTTATTCCGCACGAAATCGGACAGCACTTACCCATTGACGTAATTGAGCGCGCAGAATCAATAAGCGCGCTCAACTCATCATCAGGCAATAAATTTAATTTAGTCATTTAAAGTTAGGGTCGGTCTTGAGTTTTTCTTCGGCTGATAATTTCTCATCAGGTGTATCCACTTCATACCAGCCGAATCCTGACAAATCACATATTCCGGGTTTGTTTGAACTTTCCGACAGAACATGAAGGATATTTTCGGCAACTGCCTTTTCTCCAAAACGGGAAAGAACTTCATCAATCGTCTTACGGTATAATGCATTCATGGATTTATCGACATAAGTCATTCCGATATATCCGCAGTCAAAATCCGAAAGCTGTTTGCTGATTCCTACTACACGATCCCCTTCAAGCTTTACCTTCATGTCATCAGCACCGAGAGTTCTGTCAAAATCACACATTGCTCTGATACCGGAAAAATGTTTTTTCATTTCCGTAAACATTTTCTTCGGATAAATATGATCAACATTTGTTATAAGAAATGAATCATGACCGACTTCTTTGAGGCCGGTCATGAGAGTAAATATATTACCTTTAAGATATTCTTTATTTTCAATTACTCTGATCTTCGGATTTTTCCGCGAATCGACATGGTTTTTGAGGTCTTCATAATAAAATCCGCCGACGATTACGATTTCATCCATCATATCAATATCAAGAAAATCGAGAAGGTAATCAATCAGCTTACGGTCTCCTACCTCAACCATACCCTTTGTCCGGGCAGTCGTCAGATCTTTGAGGCGGCTTCCTGTTCCTGCGGCAAGTACAATTGTTTTCATATTGAAAGAATCTCCTTAATGTTTTGAACTGTTTTTGCGTTTGCATGACGTGCTTCAAATTGTTCATGAGTAAACAAACCGCAAACACCTATAAAGTCAATACCGTATTCAAACGCCTTATCCGAATCTTTAAGTGAATCACCGACAAAGGTCAGATCTTTTTTATTGAGTCCGAACTTCTCAAGGAAAAAATCAAAATGAGGTTTACCTTTTTCAAATCCCTTTTCAGCTTCAAATCCCATAACTATATCAAACTCAAGTTTTTCCTTTTCGACAAACTGATTGATCAGATCAGGAAAATTTCCGGAAGATACTCCGGCAAGATCTCCCCTCTGTCTCAGAGAATTTATGGTCAGTCTAACATCATCATGAAATTTCTGCCCGAAAAACCCTTCAATTTTTGTTTTTTCAAAATACTCAACTGTGCCTGCATTCGCCGGATGATTCGGAAATATTATTTCAATTTGCTGACAGAAAGGAACTCCGGAAGTCTGTATATAATTATGACGGGCTTCTTCAAAACTCATTTCGGGATGGTCACGATTAATTGCAAAACCCGCAATGTCGGCAAAGCCTTCCATTGTATCAACAAGGGTTCCGTCAAAATCAAAAAGATAAGCTTTCATAAAAACACCTTCCGGCAGGAAAATTCAGTTAATAATATTACAGCTGTAATATACGGATA
>JAKJGA010000249.1 GCA_022704645.1 Spirochaetota bacterium | reverse complement strand
ATCCCGAATGAAACTTCGGAAGCTTCTGCTTTGAGTCAGAAGAAATCAGATTTGGAGGATTATCGTAGAAAAATAATTCACAACCCGTTCCCGGAAGAATATCAGGCATTTCATCCTCATCAGTCCAACCCCAGATTCTGTCGACATAAGCCGACAGCGGTTCAACCGGAAAAATGAATAACGGGATCATCTGTTATTCATTTTTCCCGGAAAGGAAAGAAACAATATCTTCAATCGAAACAACCGGCAATGAATGCTTTTTTGAAAAAGAAATAATCTCCGGAAGCTTAGACATAGTTCCGTTATAATTTGTAAGTTCGCACAAAATCCCTGCTGGCGAAAAGCCCGCCAATCGAACCAGCTCAACCGTACCTTCAGTATGCCCCCTCCTTTCAAATACACCTCCATCCGCCGAACGCAGAGGAAACACATGTCCAGGAGAAACAACATCTTCAGGTTTTGCATTAACTGAAACAGCAGCTTTAACCGTGGCAACTCTATCTTTGGCAGAAACTCCAGTTGTTACACCAGTGCGCGCCTCGATTGAAACGGTAAAAGCCGTTTTATTTCTGCTCATATTATTCTGTGTCATCATGGGAAGGTTAAGTCTGTCGATGATTTGACCCGACATCGGAAGACACACTATTCCACTACATTCACGTATTAACATTGCCATTTGATTTTCCGTGATGGTTTCCGCAGCAAATATAAGATCACCTTCATTTTCGCGGTCTTCGTCATCCACAAGAATGACTCCATTTGAATTTTTGAGGGAGAAAATCGCGCGCTCAACCCTCTCTTTTGAATTTCCGAATTGACTAAGCATAAAAAGCTCCTGATTAAATATCAAGCGCTCAGGGGAATGCAGAAGTATATTTTCTCTTTCATCCGGACTTTACCGTCGGCTCCGGAATCGCACCGGATCAGCTATAAAAGCTCGCGGGCTTACGTTAAACGCTTACCGCCGGAGAGGAATTTCACCTCACCCTGAGAACATCACAAATCTTAAGTTTATTGTTCAACTGTCAAGATATAATAAACCATAATTTCAATCACAATTGCAGCTTACGCCGTAATCCTGGCGAGATACGGAATTTTCCTAAGAACAAAAGATACTGCCAGCGACAGTATGTATGAAACGGGAAAAACAATGAAGTGCTTTGCAAGCATCGGCAAGGCTATTCCGGAACAAAGAATTGCGATTCCAGTAATGATGGGGGAATGAAATATATAAACTCCGAAAGAATTTTGAGAAACAAAACGCGACAGTCTGCTTTCCCTATGGAATTTTTTACCAAAAAACGCGATGAGTCCTATTGTCATCATGAAAGCAATGAACGATTCCCATAAGGCATATACAGCAGTCTGCCAATAAAAACCTCCGCCTATTGGCATATCTCCCGAAAGAGCTCCTCCGAAAATCATCAGTAATGCCCAAGCAGGGATACCCGCGAAAAAAGAAAGTTTCAAATATATTATATTTTTATCCGAAACAATTTTTTCGAACCATTTTTTTTCTGCTGAATTTGTTCCGAGAAAAAAAAGAACTATATATGACGCGAAAAACCCTAACTGAAGGTTCCCATATGCTGTACCCATCGGGCAAACGAGTCTTATAGCAAAAGACGCTGCAGCTGTCAGAACAGAAAGAAGAATGATTTTTCTGTAAGATGGAACAGGTTTTGATATTTCTTTGCTTACCGGAAAGATTTTCCGGACTATGACATATAACGCACAAAATATCAGCAATGCTTCCACAAACCACAGAGGTCCCGTGCCTTCAACAAAGGACATTCCTTTTAACATATCGTAGTAAAAGTCAGTAAAACTCATAAATTCGTATGAATATAGACCGTTATGTTTAATAAAGAAATATATCATCAGCGGATTTATCGTAAAAACATAGAACAAAAGAGGAATTCCCAGCCTGAATATCCGCTCTTTGATAAAAGCCGGATTTCCTTTTTTTTTGAGAGATTTAGCCGCGAAATATCCCGAAATAAAAAACAAAAAACCCATGAACCACGCCAGGGCAAAAGAACCGAACAAACCGAATACCGTACGCGAAACAACATCAAGATCGGTGAAATTGGTTTCTGTATAATACCATCTTCCCATGCCGCTGTATATGACATTAGAGTGCATAACGACTACAAGAAAAATAACAAATGATCGCAGGTTATCTACATATATAAGCCTGTTGCGCATGGAGTCCTCCGTGAGTGATCGTAAATTATCAGTTGATATTCATGAGACGGACTGAATGGTCTGAACTAATGATTTTGCAACTTTAGACACAACTGCTTTTTTATGAATAGTAAATTCTTCCGTAATTTCAGCAACAATATTTTTTATATTCAGGCAGCATCCGGAAAACATTCAGAATTACTCTTATTTTCATTAAATTAAATCCATTAATCTATTTTTTGAAAATTGACCATATTTCTCTTGGAGAAACAATTCTTACATTTTTATATTTCTTCAATACCAGCAAATCCTTATCACCGGTCAAAATAAAGTCA
>JAKJGA010000044.1 GCA_022704645.1 Spirochaetota bacterium | reverse complement strand
ACTCTGGGTAAAAGGGGTCTTATATGTGCGCTGAACCTTCACCTGTATTTAACTTTGTTCTTGGTAATGTTAGCTTTGCCATTGAAAAACGTGACGCCGAGGTTATGCCCGGTCTGGATGCCGAGATTGTTACAATTGATTATGAAATATCGCGCACTGTTTCAGGTGCGGGGATATGTATCCGCTGAATTTTTTTGATTATTATTCAAAGACACCTAGGGTGTCTTTTTTTTTGCTATTACGGATTTTTTTAAAAAAATTTTTTATTATTTCATTTCCTTCTTTTTCCATTACTCCAAAAACAATTTCGGGGATATGATTGAATTTCTTGTTTCCTAAAATATCGAATACTGTACCGCATGCTCCGTATTTAATGTCTTTAGCAGAGATGATGACCCGTTTTATTCTTGAGTGAATAATTGCTCCTGCGCACATCGCACAAGGTTCTTTTGTGACGAATAATTCCGCATTGATAAGTCTTTCGTTACCGATGGCTCTTACTGCCGATTCTATTGCGTTAATCTCGGCGTGTCTTGTCGGGTTATTTTCTTCTCTATTTGAATTTTTACCATCTCCGATAATTTTACCGTCCAAAACTATTACTGCTCCGATCGGAATTTCGCCATTGTTTCCGGCTTCTTCAGCAAGCTTTAACGCCATACTCATAAAAAAATCATCATTAGTTGTCACTTGAAACCTTTTAGCGGCAGAATTTTATTCCTGATTTTTCCGCTTTCCATAAGATCAATGAATTCTTCAGAAATATTTTCTGATTCTTTAACAGACTTTTTCCAGTATTTTATTCGATCTGAATGATTTTCTCCAAATGTTTTGAAATCTGTTCGGTCAGGTATTTTGCCATACGGGAGACTCGTTATGAATTTTCCTGAAGGAGATACTATTACAACATTTTTAAAATTATCAGCATGGGGCTTTCTCCAGAAAATACTTTTATCAAGCCAGCCGGGTATTATTTTTTCAGAAAAATGAGGATAAAGACAGAATTCATCTTCAGCGCATTTAAAGTTTATATCGAAATGATAATCGGTCATTCCTCCGTCACGGTAAACTCCGTCAGGTAAACCATTGATTTTATAGATGCCCTTCATCGCAAGAGGTATTGATCCCGACGCCATTACAGCCTGCTTGAAGTTGCTTTCGGTTAATCCGTAATATGATGTTTCTATTTTATCTGTAAATGTATAAGGAAAGATTTCGGAATGAGTTTGAAATATTATACGTTTAAAGAAATATGATAAACTGTTTCTTGAAACGGCATTTGTTAAGTAAGCGGCGGCAAATGCAGCTATCAATAATTCTTTTTTTTCTGTGGAAATTACCGGTTTAGATTTTGCAGCAATTATGTTCAATTTTATAAATGGATGATTTAGTATATATTTAACGCTTTTATCGGGAATATATTCATTGAGCATTATTTCTGCTTCACGTGATATTTCTTCGGCAGAAGGGCGAAGGGAATACTTCTGACCAAGATATAATTCCTCGAGTTTTGTTATTGCAGCGACCGGGTCTTTCTGGCTCAGCGCGGAAAAACGCCATGCTCCGATTGATGAGCCTATCAAAGAAAGGGGCTTTTTTCTGTTTTTAAATATTGTTCCGAAAAGTGCTTTGTCAAGATTTGACAGAACAAACCATTTCGGACCTCCAGCGGCCCCGGCCATAGAAATTATGTTATTTGTTTTGAATGATCCGTCTTTTATTAATTGAAGAGCTTTTTCACCGGCTCGTATCGTTACAGCATTTTTCATATTTACCTGATTTTTATGATTTTAGATAAAAGAAATTTACAAATATTGATTCAATTTCCATTCTTGAATAATATAACTTCCGGCGGTGTGTAAATGAAAAAAATATTTTTTTTGATATTATTCATTATCCCTTCTTTCATAATTCCTGCTACTGCCGATTATCAGCAGAACATTGACTACTGCCGTGCCAAAATTATCAGCATAATAGACCAGACTAAAACTGAAAACGGTGCCGAATATACGGAAACGGTTTTTACTTTCAATGTGCTTTCCGGAAAATATGCGGGATCGCAGAAGACCCTTATTTTTAAGGGACAGACTGATGTGCCAAATTATATGAAATACCGCAAAGGTGACAATGTCTTTATCGGTGTAAATACGGTTTACAACTCTGATGGTAAGGATGAGTATATTTCAATCTATGATATAGATAATTCGCGCGGATTGATTGTGCTTCTTGTTTTTGTTTTAATTCTGCTGCTTGTTGTCGGAAAACTCCGAGGATTATTGTCGCTTGCTGGTTTGCTTGTGACTGTGCTTCTGATATTTTTTATTTATATTCCTTTAACTTTGAAAGGTTTTTCACCTTTCGTTTCGACATTTCTGGTTTGTATTATTTCGATATTAATTACCATTCCGGTTATAACGGGGTTTTTCATTGAAAACTATGAATGCCGTCGCCGGAGCTTTTTCCGGAATCATTTTTTCGATGATTCTATGTGCGGTAATCGGCGGGGCGATGCATCTTTCCGGTATTGTTACGGATGATCTTTTGACTGTATTTTATGTATCCAATGTAAATATTAATCTTGTAGAAATCGCTCTTTCCGGAATGATTCTTTCTTCTCTCGGGGCTGTAACTGATATCTCGGTATCCGTTTCATCCGCTATTAACGAATTTTTTGTAGTTCACCCGGGCGTTGATTTCAAAACTGCATTTAAATCCGCGATGGAAGTCGGCAGGGATAATCTCGGTTCCATGGTAAACACTCTTATTATGGCTTATGTAGGAAGTTCTGTGGCATTAGTTCTTATAATTTATATTAAATATGATTCAACAATGCCGTTTTCGATGATATTTTCGCATAACGAGATTTTAGTCGAAATTTTGAGGTCTTTCGCCGGATGTGCTGGTATGATTATTTCTGTTCCGGTTACCGCATATGTCGGAGTAAAACTGAATATGATGAAAAGAAAAAACGCATCATAAAAAACTTGATTAATATCGGCATTATTACCGATGTGAAATTCTATTTATGATTATTTTCTCATGGAGCGGTTAATGATAAAAAAAGAATCTCTTGAGCGCTGGACGATCGAAGATGCAGCGGACATCTATGGAATACGCAACTGGGGTGCCGGTTATTTTGATATTTCTTCTGACGGCAATGTTGTGTTTCTGCCTTGCAGAAAAGATGAAAAAAAGAGTATCAGTCTCACAGAGATTATTGAGGGAATAAAAGCACGCGGTCTCGATATGCCGGTACTTCTTAGAGTCGGAAATATTCTTGATTCACAGATTTCTCTGCTTCATGAGTCTTTTAGAAGCGCAATTTCAAAATTTTCGTACAACGGCGAATACCGCGGAGTTTATCCTATAAAGGTTAATCAGCAGCAGCAAGTACTTGAAGAAGTAACCAGATTCGGGCGCAAATATCACCACGGTCTCGAAGCCGGCAGTAAGGCGGAACTTATTGCGGCAATTTCACTTTTGCATGATCCTGATGCTTGTTTAATCTGCAATGGTTATAAAGATGAAGAGTTTATCGATCTGGCCTTATACGCGACTAAAATGGGATATAAATGTTTTATCGTACTTGAGATGCCGGGCGAGCTTGATATGCTTCTTGAGCGGAGTGAAAAACTCGGAATCGCACCTCTTCTGGGAGTACGTGTTAAGCTCGCGAGCCGTGCCGGCGGGCACTGGACTGAAAGCGGGGGAGACAGAAGTATTTTCGGACTCACAATTTCTGAACTTGTGGATGTCATTGATAAGCTTAAGACAAAGAATATGCTCGACAGGCTGATGCTCCTGCATTATCACCTTGGTTCGCAGATTCCTAATATCCGCGACATACGTTCCGCAGTCGTTGAAGCCTGCCGTGTTTACTGCGGGATTGTTCAGGAAGGAGCCGCGATGGGATACCTTGATCTCGGCGGAGGCCTTGCTGTTGATTATGACGGATCGCAGACAAATTACGTAAACAGCAGAAACTATACTGTCGATGAATACTGTGCCGATATCATTGAAACGGTTATATCAACACTTGATGAAAATCAGATTCCTCATCCGACTATTGTTACTGAATCGGGCAGAGCGACAGTTGCCTACTATTCTGTTCTTTTGTTTAATGTTCTTGATGTCAGCCGCTTTGAAACAAGAGTTCTTCCCGAGTCTCTTCCTGAAGGGATTAATGAAAATGTCATAAATCTTCTTGATGCTTATAAATCCATCAATTTGAAAAATCTGCGAGAATGTTATAATGACGCTATTTTCTACCGTGATGAAATCCGTCAGCTTTTTAAGCATGGTGATGTTTCCCTGCGCGACAGAGCTCTTGCTGAAAATATTTTCTGGCATATCATGGTTGCGGTTTCAAAAAATACCCAAAACATGAAAACGATTCCTCACGATTTTGACGGACTCGATGCCGCGCTTGCCGATACTTATTACTGCAATTTCAGTGTGTTCCAGTCGCTTCCGGATTCATGGGCGATCGGTCATGTATTTCCTATCATGCCGATTCACAGACTGAACGAACAGCCGTCGAGAAAAGCAATAATTGCGGATATCACATGCGACTGCGACGGAAAAATAGACAAATTCATAGATGCGCACAATGTCAGAAATACTCTTCCTGTTCATAATCTTAAGGCCGATGATGAATATTATCTCGGAGCATTTTTGGTTGGCGCTTATCAGGAGACTTTGGGTGACCTTCATAACCTTCTCGGAGATACTAATGTAGTTACGATCCGTGTTGACGAAAACGGGGATTATTTTTTTGTAGGTGAACTTGAAGGAGATTCTGTATCGGACGTTCTGACTTACGTTGAGTATGACATTAAGGCAATGAAGACTCGTCTCAGAGAAAGCGCTGAAGATGCTGTTAGAAAAAAACGCATTTCTGTAAATGAACGTGCCGAGATTCTCAAAGCTTTTGAAGACGGATTGAACGGTTATACGTATTTTGAAAGATAAAAACAAGAGGCATTCTGTATAATGAAAATATCATGTCTTGGACCTTCAGGTTCTTTTACTGAAATGGCTGCTGTTAATTATATCAGTCAGTCGTCTTTAAAATATGATATTATTCTTTATCCCAATATCATGAAGGCATTCGAGGCTGTCGGTGTTGAAGCCGACGCCGGAATTATACCGATTGAAAATATGGTCGAAGGCTTCATTCCATTGTCTCTTGATCTTCTTGCGGATACAAAACTGAAAATTATTGATGAAATAATGATTCCTGTGAAATTCAGTTTCGCTGCGAACTGTAAAGCTCTGAATGATGTAAAAAAAGTTTATGTGCAGTTTGCTGCGCATGGTCAGTGCAGAAAATTTTTCTCTACGCTGAAAGATGATGTGCAGATAATTACAACTGACAGTAATTCATCTTCTTATGATGAAGTTTGTGCCGGAAAAGAAGGCGAAGCCGCGGTAATTCCTTATCACATGCTTTCATTTAAGAGTTTTGATTTATCGATTGAAGATATAACAGATAATGAAAAAAACAGAACACGTTTCATTGTTCTGGCGGATAAGCCGGAGGAGCTTTTAACCGGGCGCCGCGAAAAGACTACAATTATTATTACTGAAGCAGAAGATAAGCCGGGTTCGCTTTATAATATTCTCGGATCGTTTCACCGTAGAAATCTCAATCTTTCTTCAATTATTTCGCGTCCCAATAAGATAGACTTTGGCAAGTATTTCTTCTTTATGGATATAGATGCGGCTTATCCGGATAATATTGACCTTGCTAATGCCGTCGAAGAAATCGCCGACAGAAACAAGGTCAAGGTTCTGGGTTCGTATCCCGCAAGTAGAGTATTGACTAGTTCTCACTCACGAAGTTGAGAAAGTTCAAAATTGAAGGATTATATGTTCCCCAGTCATGTAGTCCGTTTCTATGACTGTAAAATCTGAACTGCACATTCGGATTTTTCTTTCTTATTGTATTTAATCTTACTCCGAACATCATCGACTGATCCGGATTGACCATATAATCTTCGCTTCCATGGGCAAGAAAAAGTACTACATCGGAAAATTTCTCAGCAAGAATGATGAGATTGTCTGTTGTTCTCCATCTTTCGGGATTTGCCTTATACGCTCCAAGATGATTGATTATAGACGGATTTCTTTTTAGAGTCTCATTGTCGTAGCATCCGCCGAATCCTCCGACGTACTTGAAAAACTTGGGATATCTGGCTATGCAAAGAAACGCGCCTCTTGCACCGGTTCCAGTTCCGACAACCATTGATTTATCGCGCTTATTGAACGCATTGAATTTTTTCTGTGCGTGAGGTATAAGATATTCTCCGATCCATTTTATTCCCGGCATAGCGCTCCATTTTAATCTTGTTTCGGGAAAAAATTCCGATTCGTACGCGCTTGTTTTCATGTCGGGTGCTATAAGAATATAATTTCTTTTCTCTGCTTCTCTTGTGAACAGACTCTTCTGAATCCATTCGGATGAACTTTCGTTATAATCGTGAAGAAGTAAAACCGAAGTCATGTCTCCGCCTGTATATTTTGAAGGAATATAAACAGAATATGTTCCCTCAACTTTTTGTCCGTTATATTCTGCAGATATTTTTATATTTCGTGTCCATTTCCCTTTCTCAATTGAATCATCTGCCTTGAGCGGACCAAACAATAATGCCGCGCATATTAAATAGACCGCTGTTAATGCACTCTTCATTTTTCTCTCCTGTTTTCAAAATGTCTTTCTATGTTTTTAAAAAAACTATTTGCATCCGTATTGATAACAGTTTTTAAAGCGTGTTCAAGTCTTTTTTTTGTATCAGATTCATTTGCTGAATTAACGTTTTGACTTATTTTAGAAATAGTGCTGTCATCTGAAAGATTAACAGCCTTCAGTGTTACATCAGTTTTGCCGTCAGAATCCAGAAATATTTTACCGAGAATAACAATGTCTATTTTTAATTCCGAAATTAGATAATCTTTAATGACCGGGTCGATTATTCCCGTGAAGGATTCGCTAACGTTAATGCCTGTTTTAAGGGCGAATTTTTGCGCCGTCTCTTTTCCTGAATTTATAAAATTTTCGGGCAGAATGGAAGCGGTATATTCTTCAGAATAATTATTCCCGGCTCTATTGACTTTTGATCCGTTAATCTCATCGATAAGTATCATGCATTTAATCTTTTCCGGTACGATAATCCGGTCAGTTTTTCTTTCAGGAGCTGTAGTGCAGAATGAGCATGCAATCAGCAATAATAAGATGATATTTTTCATTTTTCCTCGTGTTTTATTAACCACGCCCGGTGGATTTTCTTATCTTTAAAATCAAATGGAATCGTTTTCTCTGATACGTCTTCTGCTGAACATTTATCGAGAAGACTTGTGTCGAGTTTGATTGTACGCGAATTTGTAGAAAAAAATATCATTCCGCCTTTATTGAGATTTTTTAGCGCAGAATTAATCAAAAAAGGATAATCGATATTTACGTCAAAGAATGAATCCATTTTTTTTGAGCGTGATATTGTCGGAGGGTCAATTATTATAAGATCAAATTTTTCACCGGAATATGATTTAAGAAATTTAATGCAGTCTTCTCTTAAAACTTTATTCGACTGTGGCTTTATTCCGTTAGTTTCAAAATTATTTCTGCTCCACTCCGTGTAGGTGTTTGACATGTCAACACTAAGAGTTGATTTAGCGCCGGCTTTCGCGGCATATACGCTGAAGGATGAAGTGTATGAAAAAAGATTTAAAACTTTTCTGCCTTCAGCGAATTTTGAAACGAAGAGCCTAGCATCCTTGTGGTCAAGAAAAAGTCCCGTATCAAGATAATCGTGCAGATTGATTAGGAATTTATGCGAATTTTCAAACACCGTGAAAAAATGTTTCGAATCCGAAAGTTTCTCGTATTGCTGAAATTTTTCACGTTTTATTCTGTATTTCCATACAGTTTCGCATTCTTCGGAGAATAAGCTGTTTACGGATTTGTTAACGCTTTCTTCAAAATCATTATCAGGTTTTGAGTCTTCACGGTTTTTCGCAAAATACTGAATACATAGTTTCCCTGCGTAATAATCAATCGCAAGAGGAAATGAAGGAATATCTCTGTCGTAGAGCCTGAAGCAGTCGCTTGAAGTTCTTCTGCACCATTTGCGTATATGCTTGTAGTTTTTTCTTATTCTGTTAAGTAAAATATCATCGCTTTTTTCATTGTCCGAGAGTTCAAGAAGAACAGGTTTTTCATTCAAGGTGATTTGCGTCTCCGAAGTAAATTAATTTAAAATTGCCGGAAGAGTAATCAAGGCAAGTTATTGATGTCGGTTTTAAATATTCTCCATCCCATATTTCTGATACATTTTTTCCAAGTGCTGATGCAATCATTGCTCTGATTGCTATAGTATGGCTTATAATAATAAAATCATTCTGTTCTTTTTGCGCGAGAAGGCGTAGAACTTCTCCGGTGCGTTTGTAAATGTCAAAAAAAGTTTCGCCTCCGTCGACGGAAAAGTTTTCAGGATGATGCCAGAAATTGTCAAACTGAACCGGGTTTTCTTTTTCAATTTCCGACTGTTCTCTTCCTTCCCATGTTCCGAGACTTATTTCACGCAATGAATCAAGATATTCGGCATTGGAATCTTTGATGGCAATGGAAAGCGTGGTGCGGGCACGGCCGGAAGTGCTGCAGTAAATTGAATCGAATTTTATTGATTCAAGCCGTTTGCCGAGCATGGCGCTTTGAAGCTTGCCCTTTTCTGTAAGCGGGCCGTCGCCCCAGCCCTGAAGTCTTTTTGATACATTCCATTCTGTTTCAGCATGACGTATAAGATAAATTTTCACGGAATATACCTCTGAACAATCGGGTATCTTCTTCCGATACCGAAAGCTTTCCCTGTCACTTTAAGTCCAGGTGCCGCCTGGCGCCGTTTGTATTCGTTGCGGTCAATAGCTTTTAAGACAAATTCCACGGTTGCCTTATCAAAGCCTTTTTGAATGATTTCAGCGCTTGACATCTTTTTTTCGATATAGCATTCGATTATGCTGTCCAGGATATCATACGGCGGAAGCGTGTCCTGATCCGTCTGGTTTTCTCTAAGTTCAGCCGAAGGCGGTTTTGTAATCGTGTCCGACGGAATGATTTCGCCGTTTCGGTTGATGAATTTTGAAAGCTCGTAAACTGTGGTTTTCGGAAGATCGGATATTACTGCGAGCCCGCCGTTCATGTCTCCGTAAAGAGTGCAGTAACCCATCGAAAGCTCGGATTTATTTCCGGTTGAAAGCAGAAGTGCTGAAAATTTATTGCTGTATGCCATCAGAAGATTTCCGCGGATTCTTGCCTGAAGATTTTCTTCCGTGACATCGGGCTTTGCATTTTTGAAAACATGCGCAAGATCTTCTATATATGATTCATGAAGACGCTTTATTGGAATTATCTCAAAATTGATTCCGAGATTATCTGCAAGTTTTTTTGAGTCATCAACGCTTCCCTGAGAAGAAAATACTGAAGGCATCGTGATTCCTGTTACGTTTTCTTTGCCAAGCGCTTTAGCTGCGATCACTGCGGTAAGCGCAGAATCAATTCCGCCGCTTAAGCCCAAAAGTGCTTTGTTGAAACCGCTTTTGTGAGCATAATCTCTGAGTCCGCAGATGAGAGCGGATTCAATTTCCTCGAGAAGATTATCGTTAAAATGAATTTGATTTTCTGAGCCGAATAAATGATAAGTGATGCCTTCCTCAAAATATTTTCCGGTCGATGTGATCTGTCCTTTTTTATTTACACCGAAGGATGATCCGTCAAATACCAGCGAATCGTTTCCTCCGACCTGATTCACATAAACAATTTCAATTGCATACTTTTTCGCGATGGAAGAGACCATTTCTCTTCTGGACTGAATTTTGCCAGTAACAAAAGGCGAAGCAGATATGTTTATCAGAAGATCTATTTTCTTTTCCGCATAGATGGAGACTGGGTCGATATCGTACTTGCGTCCGCCGGTAAATTCGGAGTCCTCACAGTTCCAGATATCTTCGCAGACTGTTAGACCGATTTTAATTCCTTTAAATTCTACCGGAAGATATGAATTACCCGAAGTAAAATATCTTTCTTCATCGAATACATCATAATTCGGAAGAAGTGTTTTATTATATGTTCTTATAATTTTTCCGTGTGAGATAAAAAGTGCAGAATTGAAAATGTTTCCTGATTCATCGGTTGTTGCGGCGCCGATTACAACGGCGGTATCTGAAACTTTTGAAGCTATTTCAATTAATGAATCAATGTTCTGTTTTATAAGAGCTTTGTTTTCCAAAAGATCCATCGGCGGATAACCGATTGTAGCAAGTTCGGGAAAGACAATTATGTCCGCATTTTGTTTTCCGGATTCTTCAATTAGATTGATGATTTTATTCTTGTTGCCTGAAATGTCTCCGACAATCGGATTAAACTGCGCGAGAGCGATTTTCATAAATACCTATATTGTTTTTTCTACCATGTTTCTAAGTGTGTTGTTTAAAAGCATTCTGAATACTTCATCTTTTTCTTCAGCTAAAATATCATAAAGCGGTATGATCGTGCTTTTGTCGCGGATTTTTTCAAGAGCGTAAAGAGCTGCGCTTCTCACAAAAATGTTTTTTTCAGTTTTGACCATCTCTGTCATTTTCCGGCAGCTGCTTTTGGCGTTTATTATAGCGAGAGAATTGCAGGCTTCGCTTCTTACTCTGTAGTCTTCATCGGACAGATTCTGAATGAGAACGCCTGCGGATCTGTCGGACCTCAGAATTCCGAGAGAAGCAACTGCTTTTATTCTTAGACGGGCGGATGAATCTTTTAAAGCAGTGAGTTCAATTCCTCTGATGAAAGAACTTCTGAAAGAAACAAGAAGGCTGATGTAGAAATCTTTCAGGTAATCATCGGTTTCTCTTTCAAGTTGCTCGTTTAATGCGGAGGCTGCAGAAGATATCCTGTATCTGGCAATTTTATCAGCAGCGGTTTTTCTGACATTATAATTCGAGTGAGAAAGAAGTTTGATGTAGATGTATGAACTTGAAGAATCTCCGAAAGAAGACAGCGCATTCATCGATTCGATAATGACTTCATAATCATCATCCTGAAGAGCAATAGTTTTCAGATTATTCAGCTGTTCTGAAATTTTATTTTTAAAAATAAGTCTGATAATCATCAGCCGTATGGATTTGTTTTTGTCTTTTACCATTTCGGCAACGATGGGTAGAAACCGTTTGTCATACATGCTCGTCAATGCTTCTGCGGCATATACTCTGAAGACGGGATTTTCGTTCTGTGACATTAATAATATTTTCGGATAAACTCTGTCGTCGCCTATTCTTTTTAATACTGCGATTGCCGCTGTGCGGACTTCAGAAAATCTTGAGTCCAGCTGGTTTATTATGCTGTTGAGATCCCTTTTATCTTTGCTTTGAGAAATTCTGTTTATAGCTTCGATTTTAAACGCAGCTTCATTTGATTTATCAAGAACGGTTTTCCAGGCGGAAAGAGAAAAAGACAGATCGATTTTTTTGAGACTTTCAAAGGCTTCTTCGCGTGATGATTTGGTCCATGCGGACGAGACTTTCTCTGCGAACATTTCAGCGCTTGCTTTACTTTGGATAATCTGGTCTTGCGTATATGAATTCGCGAAGAAAATCAGTACGAGAATGAGATAAACTATTTTTTTCATATTATTGAATCTGATAATTAAGGCATCATGCCTTTCATGATCATATCAACTACGCTTTGTACGACATTATTGTCAAGAATATCCTTTCCTTTTCTGCGGTATTCATGAATAAGCAGCTGTACCGATCCGAAAATGAGAAGGGAAGTGAGAAGGGGGTCTATATCCT
>JAKJGA010000248.1 GCA_022704645.1 Spirochaetota bacterium | reverse complement strand
CATTCTGAAATCGGCTTTATCGGATGGAAGAATTAAAATGAGTCCGTCAGAACCTGCCCCGTAATGTCTATCGCTGATAAGTTTGGAAAGCTTTGACGGATTCTCCGGGATTTGTTTCGTTGCATCAATGAAAATATAATCGTTTCCTATTCCGTGCATTTTTACAAAAGGTATTGTCTTCATAATTTCTCCGACGGGTTCGCCCCGACCGAGATACAATAGATAAGGGTATGCCGCAAGTCAATTGTTTTTGGTGTCTTTGTTGATGCTGTAAAAAGCTGTGCATTTCTGCCTTGAATTGCAATTTGATGAACAGGAGGAACAGTTGAAAGATTTCTTTATAACTATTTTTTTATCAGCGAGAATATCAAGCGCCATTTCAACAGCGCCTGGGTCTTCGCCGATTTCGTGCGAAATTTCAGAGATTCCCGCAGCATCATGTGTGTTAAGATAGTTTCTTATTTTTTCCGTCAGCATTTGTTTTTTCTCCGGATAGAATTTTTCCGGCGGCAATGAAAGCTGTTATTATCAATAAGATAATTGAAGCTGATGTAGAAATAAATACAATATCATGTCCGGCTGTTAACTGATAGAAAAGCGACGAAACAGCCCATGCGAGCATGGTAAGGTAAGTAACCGAAAGAGCAGCTCCTTTCCATCCGATTTCACCGACAATGGCTCCTAATGTGGCGATGCACGGAAAATATATCAGAATGAAAAGCAGATATGCATAAACTGAAAGTTTTCCATTTGAAAATTTCGCTTTTGCTGCAAAGAGAGCTGAACTTTCATCATCAGATTGCTGAGAAAAATATTCAGGAATTGAAGCAAATGCCGATTTTATCATTTCAGGAATTGAAGATGTTTCTTCGGTTTCCTCCATTTGGCTGTAAAGAGAATTAAGGGTTCCGATTACTGCTTCTTTAGAAAAAATTCCTGTAAATACGGCAACGGTTGCGGGCCAGTTCTCTTCTGTTATCCCCATTGGTTTTAGAACAACAGAAGTTTTTTTACCGATGTAGGTCAGCAGAGAATCTCCTTTGCGGTCTTTACTGAAAGAAAAATCGTGACCTGCGGAATTCAAAACAGCGAGAATTACAGAGCCGATTATGATTACTTTTCCTGCGCTCAGCATAAAAACCTTCAGGCGGTTCCATGTATGAATGAGAATATGTTTGGGACGCGGAAAATTATAAACTGGAAGCTCCATTACGAAATGTGAGACTTCATTCTTGTAAACAGCTTTCTTAAAAAGAAATCCTGTTAAAACTGCAAATAGAATTCCGACAGCATAAAGCGAAAATACGGCAAGTGCAGCATTCTCAGGAAAAAATACAGCGGCAAACAGTGCATATACGGGAAGCCTTGCTCCGCAGCTCATAAGAGGAATCAGAAATATTGTTACTATACGGTCTTTTCTGCTTTCAAGTGTTCTGCTCGCCATTACAGCCGGAACTGAACAGCCGAAACCGACGATCATCGGAACAAATGATTTCCCCGGAAGACCGATTTTCTGCATAAACTTATCCATAACAAATGCGGCGCGTGCCATGTAGCCGGAGTCTTCGAGTATGGAAAGAGATAAAAACATGCAGAAAATTATCGGAACAAATGTCATTACGGATTGAATTCCGACTCCGACACCCGAAACAAGAATTGTCTGAACAATATCTGGAAAAGAAAAAAATGCCGAAAGCATTTCAAGAGGCTTTGTTATTATTGCTGCTGAAATGATGTCGAAGAAAGAAATGAGAGAAGATCCGATATCGATGGTAAATTTGAAAACAAGATACATGATAAAAAGAAATATCGGAAGCCCAAAAATTCCCGAAAGTGCGGCCTTGTCGATAATTTCGGTTCTCTGGCGTTTATCTGATTTTCTTTTTACGGCATGTTCATAAAGACCTTTTATAAATCCGAAGCGGTAATCAGCAATAATTATATCGGTTGTTTCCTTATGAAGTTTTTCTATTGCGGAAATATTTTTCTGAAAATGGTCATATTCTTTCTGGTCGAATCCCGAGCGCGAAAGGGCATAGAAATCCTTTTCGAGAAGCTTAATGGCTGCCCATCTTTTATTTTCAAAGCATCTGTCAAGACCGCATTCAAGAGCTTTTTCGAGTTCGGATATGATGGTTTCTATTTCATCAGGATAATCTATTTTAACTGCTGCTGTGTTCGGTTTTTCTGTATGAACTGAAATCAGATTCTTGAGTTTATAAACATCTTCCTTGTCGTGTGAATTTATGGCGATTACCGGAATCTTGAGATGCTTGGAAAATTCTTCCGTGTTTATTGCCAGATTATGATTAATCGCGATATCGTGACGGTTCATTACGATTATCATGGGAATATTCATTTCGATGAGCTGAGTTGTCAGGTAAAGATTTCTCTGAATATTGGATGCATCAATTACGTTAAGAAATAAATCAGTTCCGCCGTTTAAGATAAAATCAAGAGAAACTTTTTCATCGTCGGACTTAGCAGATAAAGAGTAAATACCAGGAAGATCAATTACCTGAATTT
>JAKJGA010000247.1 GCA_022704645.1 Spirochaetota bacterium | reverse complement strand
CGATTGTATCTTTATAATAGCGGTATAAGTAATGATTAAAATTACGAAGATTATTTTCTCGGTAACCGTTTTAGCCGCATTTTCAGCGATTAATGCCGGATTTCTTGTAGATGAAAATCCTGAACCCAGAAAAATAAAGCCCGTTGAATCACAGGCTGTTGTCAACAGTGTAGGTTTTCCTGCGGATACAGCGTTAAATATTACTGTTACCCCGGTACCGGGTTCGCCGAACAGTGCACGTATTTCGTGGGATCTGAGCCGTGGCTCAAGAGATACTTTTATAGTCGGCAGATCTTCTTCCGTCATTAGTGATACGTCTGATGCTCTGAATGCTTTATCCGTACGCATCATCTCTTCTTCAGATAAAAATTTTATAATAGATAAAAATCTTGCTCCGGGACAGTATTATTACGTAGTACTTTCAAAAAAGCTTTCTGCTGCAAAAAAAATTGAGCTCTTTCCGAATGAAAATTATACCACAAATCCGCTGATTATTGATGATGGAAAAAATCCCAGAATGGGGGCACTGCCTAAAATCAGCAAAATTTCCGCATCAATAGTTGAGGGCAAAAATGTATTATTGTCATGGGTTCCTTTAAATTTCGGTGGCGTTAAATATACTATATACCGATCAAATGAGCCTTTAAATACTCCGGAGAAAGTCCGTTCAGCGGAAAAAATCGCAGAACTGAATGACCGTGACCGTTTTATTGACAGAAATACATCTACAGGAACATATTTCTATGCAGTTACGACAGATGATTACTCGGGCAATGAAGATTTCTCTCTTTTGCCGGATGAATCTTTTACGGTTCGAGGCATAAAAGTTTTCAATAATGATGATTCCGTGGTAGTTTCATCCATAAAGGCTGTTTTGGACGAAAAAGGTTATGCGAAAATATCATGGCTTAATATTCAAAACTTTGACGGCAGTTACGAAATATACAGAAGTATTCAGCCTGTAATTTCAGCGGATAAGCTGGATTCAGCAGAGCACATAGCTTCTCTTCCGTCTTATGAGACAGCTTTTTCTGACAAAAGAAGCGGCGCAGGGACTTTTTATTATGCCGTTTTATCCAGAAATAAATCGGGTACTCTGAATAGGGAACTTTATGCTGAATACAATTATACTGTTGAACCGGTTTCTGTTCCTGTTGCTGAAGACCCTGTTAAGGTTCTTTTATTAAAATCCGAAGCAAAAGGCACGGATGTAAACATCATTTGGAAATATTCGGGAACTGATTATAAAGATCATCTGCTTTTCAGAAGTGATGCGCCGATTAAAAGCAAAAGCGATTTGCTGCAAGCTTCGCTTGTTGATGCTTTTGATCTCAGACGTAATTATTATAAAGATTTTAACCTTCCTACCGGATCATATTATTACGCTCTAGTTTCCGAGAATTATTACTCTGACAAGAATCTTGTTCTTGAGAACGGAGTCAATGTCACATCAATTCCTGTGGAAATTAAAAATGATTCGGCTGATTTGAATTATTCCGTTCATTCATTAAGCGCAATTAGAAATGACAGTGCTTCAGAAATAAGACTGACATGGAGCATTAGCGGAAGTGAGGGGCTTGGCAATTATTCAATTTTCAGACTTACATCTTTTCCTAAAACAAAAGAAGATTTATCTTCGGCTGCATTGATTGCAACAGTTGATATTAAATCCGAAACTTATAGTGATAAACCTGAATTTCAGGGCAGATATTATTATGCAATTGTTCCCGAAGATTATTTAAAAAATGAGAGTATACGTTTTCAGAAGGGTGTAAATGTCACTTCTGTTCCTGTTATGTTTATGAAACAGAATTCATTTCAAAAAGATGAAGAGATTGTTATAGAAGAAATTGAAAAGAAAAAAGTAACAGGTAATATTAAAATCACTGAAAAGAGAAAAGATGACGGAGACCGTGAAGAGATTAAGTATTCATCAGATTCTGTTGATTTGATACTGAAAAATTATTTTTATAAGAAAAGATATAATGAAGCAATAAGGCATTTATCAGCTTTGTCTTCATCAAAGAATCCGGAAAGCGCAAAAGCTCTTTTCTATATCGGACGCTGTTATGTCGAGAAAAAAGAATACTATAAGGCACTTAAATATTTTATAAATAAATCTGTTAAGGCGAGTATGCCTAAGCAAGCGGCGTTTTGGCAGGATTACTGCATCAAAAAAGCAAAAGGAAAATGAGGCGGAAAATGAACATAAAAACTCTTATCATCGGCGCATTTTTGGTCATTCTGGGAATCGGAGGATTCACTGTATATGAATACAAAATAAAGCCGGAAATAGAAGCCGGAAAATTATACAGGGAAGCTGTAATAGTTGCTCAGAGATGCGACCGCACTTCGTATAATAAAGCCATAGACATGCATGTTAAAATTATGGCGCAGTATCCAAAAAGCTCATATTCCTTTAAGTCATATCTGTCAATAAGCGAGTTGTATGAGAAGATAGGTCTATACCGTCTCGCTTATATCAATTATAATTATCTTATAAAAACATATTCGAAACGTGTTGATTCTG
>JAKJGA010000246.1 GCA_022704645.1 Spirochaetota bacterium | reverse complement strand
CATCTTAAAAATAATGAAAAAGCATTGTCAGAATTCGAGAAAGTTCTTGCAATAAGACCGGATCATGATGATGCTGATAAAATAAGAAGTACGATAAATCTGTTAAAACAATGACAAAAGTTAGCACTATTTTTATATTCATGATTTTGTTTCTTTGCTCCTGCGCGGGCAAAGAAACAAAAGTTGACAGCGTTAAAAGCGAAGGTTTTATTAATGATGATGAATTCAGAATTATCGTCAGGGGAGAACCGGACAAAAACGCTCAAGGTCTTCTTTCTTCACGCGAAAGCGCTTTGATAAATTCATATCAAAATGCGCGGGATTTTGTTATAACCGGACTAAAAAATGAATTGATAAAAACATTTCCGGCTAAAAAAACACAATTAGAATATAATATTGAAATTACAAATTATCTGGATGCAACCTACCTAAAGGCGAAACCCATTGCCGAATATTACGAATCAAGCGGATCACACTGCATAATCATTAAAATATCAGAAAAAAACATCAAAAACGCAATTACAGCTCAAATTAATAATATTTTACAGGCAGGTAATCAATGAAAAAAGCATTATTCGCATTAACTGCAATTATATTCATTTCGGGCTGCGCCGCGAAAGTTGAATCTACAAAAACAGCTTCCGGTGATTCTGATCTGATAAAGAAGTATCAGAAGGAAGGATTTATTTCGAACAATGAATATGTAACAATAATAATCAAGTCGGATAAAGATTCTTCTTCAATGGCAGATATTGAAAATCAGATTAAAAACAGAACTCTTTCAAGTTTTCAGAAATATCTTTCTGAAAACGGCAAACAGCCTGACAAAAACCGCCGTGCCAAAATACTCAATCTGATAAATGACTTCGGAACTCTGAAAAAACTTGAAGATACCCAGTCTAAACGTTTTATTTATGTTCTATCAATTAAAAAAGACAATCTCAAAGCTTTCATCGGCGAATTTTAACGGATCTTACCATGAAAAAAATTATTATTTCAATAGCATTATGCCTTTCTTCTGTTATTTATTCAAGCGATGATAATCTTTTAACAGATCCGGCAATTTCATCACAACCAGAGATCATTAAATCTATTCTAGAATCCGAAAAAAAATCAGAAGATTTCAATGAACTCATTTCTCTCATAAATGAAACAGATGAGATATACGGATCACTCGGTGAAAAGCTGAATAACGGCGGCAAAATTGTTATTTTCTTTGATCCTGCTCATGGTAAACTTCCTGGAGGAAAATGGCAGGGAGAAACAACTTTTCGAATGAGTTCCACAGGACTTCCTGAAGAAATATACTCAATTTTAATTTCAAGAAAACTCTATAGTCTTTTAAAAAAGAATAAATACATCGAAGTTAAAACTACTGATGACTTCATGGAAGTTCTTGAAAACAAATCTGAAACATATAACAACATCACTTTCACCGAAACCATGAAACTAGCAAAAAAGAATAAGGCATTCATGGTTATCGCAAGTCATCTCAATAATGTCGGAATGCTTTCAAAGGCCGAAGGTCTTGCAAATATCAGGGGAATACATCTTGTATATTCCGAATCAGGAAGAGCATATTTGTCACATATAACAAATGTCCAGTCCGGATTTCTTACACTCTATAACCGGTATGACCCGACAGGTTTTACAGGATTAATTGCAAATTATTTTAAGAATGAAATGCTCTCTTACGGATACAAATTCAACAATTGGAAACAGGGCGCAGTCGCAGACGACCGCTTTCTCTATTTCGCAAACTTCCCTCTTTCGCTTATGTTTGAATCGGGTTTCATTTCGAATCCTGTTGAAGAAGAATTTTTAAGAAATGAAAAAAATCAAAATGAAATCGCTCTATCCCAGTATAATGCGATAATTAATGCAATAGATGAAAAATTCGGAGTTGATTTAACTGAAAGTTCAATATCCAAATCCAAAACTCAATTTGACATTCTGACTCTGATAAAACTTTCAAAAATGGTGAACCACTATACATCAAAAACCGATCTCGTAAAAGCCGCTAATATTTGTACTCTCATGGATAAATACTTCAAATCTTCACGATTCGAAACAAGCACAGAACCATACAGAGAAATAAAAAGCAGGGTTTTATCTGCGAATTATCACATGAATAAAGCATCAGCATATGCATCTAAAAAAAGATATTCCGCGGCAAGAAATTCTTTACAGAGAGCATTTAACGCTCTCGGCAAAAATCCGTATTATTATCCAGTTAGAGCTGAAATAGCCGCACGGTATAAGGCGATTACAGGAAGAAACATCAGAAGATCAATGCACTATGGCGATGCTGCAAACGTCGATAATTACTATGAAACAGAATTTCCTTATCTCGGCTGTCAGAGAGAAAACCATTCTCCGACATCGCCATTCATTCTGATTGTCAGAGCAAACCAGTCACTGGAAGAAGCTGTAAACTTATCAATTGCACCGAATGATAAATACTGCGGAAAAATTCTGGAATCATTGAGAAAAGCCAGATCTACCGGTTATACAACACAAAGACGTTATCTTGCAAAGAAAAAACGCTACAT
>JAKJGA010000043.1 GCA_022704645.1 Spirochaetota bacterium | reverse complement strand
TTTTTCTTATAGGAAGTCGTATCGGTCTGCTTCTTTTTGCAATAAATCTTGAAATGTAATGTTTAATCCAAAATGAAGCATATGTTGAAAATTTGCATCCGGCATTCGAATCAAATTTTTCAGCCGCTCGTAAGAGTCCTATGTTTCCTTCCTGTATCAGATCTATTAATGAGGACTCAGTGCCAGTATAGCTTTTTGCTATCTTGATAACAAGACGAAGATTTGCTTTTACGAGTTCATCAATAGCTTTGCTGTCTCCTGTATTTTTTCTGTCCGCCAATATTTTTTCAGTTTCAGCTGTAATCAGCTGAAACTTTTTTATCGAGTTGAAATATTGCTGTAAAGTACTGTTGTTAGGTTTATTGTTGTTCATAAGTTTTCTCCTCGGAAATAAGAAAGCAAAAAGTGTGCCAAAACTTATGAATATAAAATGCTGAAAAAGGGTAATTTTTGTGTTATATTTAATTATTCAGTGACAGAATTAATCAAAAAAATACACAAGCGTGTAATAAGTACACACTTGTGTTTATGAGAGTAATGACGTGAGTTCAGATTCATCAAAATGATATTTTTTCTCACAGAAAGCACAGCTTATTTCACAGGACTTATCTTTTTTCAGGATATCTTCAATTTCTGATCTTTCAATTAATTTCAATGTCGATAAAACTATTTCTTTTGAACACCTGCATTTGAATCGAACCGGAATTGAACTTAAAAGTTCAGTTTCATTTTTACCGAAAATATCGTAAAGTATAGACAGGGGTGTTTCGGATGATGAAATTCTTTCGGAAAATCCGCTTTTAATATCAGAAATCATCTTCTCCGCATATTCTATAGAAGAAATAGGAGTATCCGGAAAAGTTTGTATTAGAATACCGCCTGAAGATTTGACTGAAAGATTATCGTTTAAAGAAAAACCGATTAAGAGAGCAGAAGGAATCTGTTCGCTTTGAGTGAGATAGTATGCGGTATCATATGCGATGTCGCCACCTAATATTGGACTTACTCCGTTGTAGGGATTGTCAAATCCGATATCTTTGCTGACATTGATAACGCCGGCCCCGATCGCCTCGCCGATTTTCATTGAAGAGTCAAGGTTTGAATTTGCAATGCTTGCCCGGATATTGCCTCTTGCGTCTGCCTGAACAATAACGGATTTTAATTTTCCGGATCCCTCTATCTTGAAAGTTAAATTCTGATCGGTTTCAGGCTTCAGGCTCGCGCTGACAAGAAGAGCCGCATTTATGCTTTGCCCTAATATATATGACGACAGAGGAGAAGTCTTTTTAACGTTGATGATTTCATCTGCGGCATTACGGCTGTTAACTGCATATCCTCTGAGATTATATTTTTTGCTGATAAGTCTGTCAAGAGAGTCCATAGGATTTTCCTTTTCCGCCGATCAATGCCTTGTTTATAGTTTTTTTCAACCTGTGTATCGCCCGCAGAATATCTGTCGCAAATAGTGCAGCTTTTTTTTCGCTTTCCACATTTTTATTTCTGCTAAGATACATTTTTGTTTTTTTCAGATAAGATGAAAAATACTGATTAATTTCATTATCATCATCAATCATGTCAATAAGTTCAAGTGACTTTCCGTTTTCAATCATTTTTTCCGACATAATTAAAAAATCAATGCATCTTTTATAGGATTCATTGATACGGCATTTTTGATATTCAGATGTTTTTATCTTTTCAATTATTTCTGCCGGATAAGTTTTTTTTGAAATATATTCCGATAGTTCGGATTCAGAGATATTAATTGCATTTTCTATGAAAGCTCCTTCGGAAGCGCAGTTAACTACAGGTATATTTACAAGTGCGGATGAATTTTCAAACCATTCTTTGTAAAGATTTAGAACATAATCGGAAACAACAGTGGTTCCGATGCATGATTTCATGTATTTGATTTTGCGTTTACGGATAATATTCATGTTTATCGTATCAAGATTTGTGAATCTGTTTGTTATTGTGAGCCATGAGCAGTTATGGTGCGTACCGCTCGAATGTATTTCTCTTCCGGTATAAGCCAGATCCTGCCCGAAAAGTATTATTGAACTGCATCCTAGGTTCAGCAGAAGATCAAAAGCGCTGGTTGCAACTGAGCCTCCTGACTGAATGTCTCCAATTTCACCGCAATATTTTTCAATGACAGCAGCGAATGGAGTGGTTTCGCGTTTATTCTGACCGTTTGAGTCAACATAATATTTGCTTGTTGTGCTTAAGGCTCTGATTCCATCATATCTGTTTAATATATCAGGAGATGAAACAATATCTGCTACGAGAATTGTTCCCGGGATAGAACATCCGAGAAAATGTTTGATAGAATGCTTCTGGGCATCAAGAGTCATTACAAAATGAGGTTTTATTCCATATTTACAAAGAACAGGCAGTGCTGTATCCACTGCAACTAGAACAGCCTTTTCCTCAATTGATTTTATTATTGGAAGACTTTTTCTTAAGGACGGACCTGCTGAAATAATTACACCCGGACAGGATGTAAACTTGCCGAAAAATGAATTAATTCTTAATGAATTTTTCAGATGGTTTGAATTAGTTATAATATTTTCAACCCATCGTTCTTCAAACTCTATTCTGGTAAGCAGATCACTTATTTTTGAAGATGCATATCGATTAATATCAGTGACAAAATCGTCATAAAAATCCTTATTGATAAGATACGAAGGCCTGTGCGTGTAAAGTGCAAATCCGTTAAATTCGCTGAAATTACCGCTTTCAAAAATATAAGAAATATCGTTTTGCGAGTTTGCTATTTTTACTACATTAAAAGTTTCAGGAAAATGTTCATTGATAAGCCTGATTGCTTCTTCGTCATGTTCTACGGCAATTATTGCTTTCGAGGGATATTTTTTTGAAAGTTCGCGCAGATGATAACCGAGCCCGGCGCCCAGAACAAGAATTATGTTTTTGCCGTTGTCACTAAAAGCCTCTACTGATTTTTCGGCTTCTTTCTGCGGCATATATGCGGAGTGAATCCGGATTTCCTTATTTCCGTCATAATAGCTAAGCGTCGGCAAATTATCTTTGGTATAATTAATGCGGTAACTCATCAGAGCATGGGCCTGTTTCTAAATCCTTCTTTGCATTTTTCATGCAGTTCAATACATTTTGATTCGTCTGAAAGATTATATTTCTGAAGGATGTTCGGCTCAATGAAGTAGTAATCATATTTTCTATCTTCAATACCGCAGAATATATTTGCGAGATAAACGATATTGATAATGTCGGAAAACTTCTCATCACAAAGAAGAGGCGAATGATGAAAAGCTATCGCCTGAGTTATAAATTCCGCGAAATTCCATTTTTCGGATATCAGTTTTCCAATGGAAGAATGGCTGATCCCTATTGAAATTTCTTCAAGAATTGTAGTAGTTCTGATTCCATGTGATTTTACAAAATCGGCTATTTTTATAGTCAGATCATTATCTACGGCAAGTAGAACAAGTTTGCCGAGATCGTGCAGAAGCGCAGAAATGAATATTTGTTCTGTTAAAGAGCTAAGTTTAAAATTCTGAGTAATCAGACGCGAATAAAATGCGACTTTGAGTGAGTGCTGCCAGATTTGTTCAAACTTTTTGTATCTCTGATCCATAATGCGCTTTGTGGTTGCTGCAAGAAGAATATATTTGAAGTTTGAAAGTCCTATACGGGTAAGAGCCTCATTGATTGTTTCTATTTTTTTATTTGGCGCAAAACCTGCGGAATTTGCAAGTTTGAGAATGTCGGCTGATAATGCCGGATCACCTTTTACTTTATTGCTCATTTGAGAAATTGAACTGTCCGGATCATCGCATAGAACAAGCAATTCATTAATAAAAGTCGGAATTGACGGAAGAAGATGAATCTCATTAATTATATCTTCTTTTACTGCCATGAGTGTTTCATCTGATTTTGTTTTAAAAGGAACTATCAGAGATATTTCGGTTTTGCACTCATCAGCGGAAATAGAATAATTTGACTGAGGTATCCCGCTGTTTTTCAAAAGAAGCATTGTTAAAATAATGCCAAGTCCCGCACCTTCGGTTTCATCATAAAGCTTGTCATAAGCTTCACTGAAATCCTTGATATGCTTGGCGCTTTCCATTCTTTGTTTAATACGCTCTTCTTCTTTTGCATGAAGAGGAGAATTGTTTACAATTCGCGTTTTTATTCCTTCTTCAGTTTTCTGAATTCTGAATTCCGCATAATATGAACTTGATTTCAAATCTGATTCAATTGCTGCCATGTCGCCGACAACTTTTTCCTTGAACTGCCTCATGAGAGAATTATACTCTAGAACCTTATTCATGTCGGCATTGTTTTTTTCAAAAAATACGCGTTTTGCGTTTGCCTTTACTGCGTTTAAAATACTTTCGCGGAGAATTGTAATCATCGCTTCCTGAAGAAATAGAATATCATTTGCCGCAAGGATTCGCGACATGAAGCCGTTGATGCTGCTGAGAACGATTTTATCAGGGAAGGCAAATCTCAGGGAAACACTTTCACCCTGATTGAATTTTTCCAGGGTACTAATGTTTTTCCCGTTGAGCCCAAGTTCGAGCATTTTTCCTCCCTTCACGCATGGATAAGAACTTAACATTTTTAGCAGAATTGTCAAGAATATTGTTTTATCTTTTTATACAAATCTTTATTCCTTCACTCTCACAAAAACTTAGAATTTTAAGAAATGCACCTGAAAATGATGCATATTCCGAATGAAATTCGCCTGTTTTAACTTTATTCATAAAAATTCTGCAATGATATAAATTTTCGGGATTATTATTATCTATTTCTACAGAAACATCGCCGTAATCGTTAAATGTAAATTCATCAGTTAGTTCTGATATATTTTCTTCATTGAAAATACCTTTAAGTTTGTAAATATCATTCTCGCGTTGAATTGTAATCGAACCGCAGACTCCGCCGTTTTCGTATTTCTTTACCTTTTGTGAAGATAATATAATAAACATGGAAAGCTGTGATATTAAAATTATAATAATGGGTATTATTTTATGTAATTTGAATTTTTTAAAAAAGAACGGAATAAGAGGAAGAATAAACAAAGTAATTAAAATTATTTGGTAATTATTAGTCCGGAAATGACCGTTTAATGAGGATAGTGAGTTTACAATTCGAATTGAATAATCAGTTAAGTATTCAACAGGAATTGATAGAAGTTTGCCGGAGTATGTGAATAAAAATGATGCTATAACAGAAACTCCTGAGGCAATAAGCAGAAATGAATAATACGGAACGAGTATAATATTTGATAGGATTCCTGTAAAATTGACCTGATTGAGTTTTAGGATAATAAGCGGGAAAATGAATACCTGCGCCGCAAAAGTCATTGCAAGTGATGAGGACAGCAGTTTCAGATTTGAGAATATTGCTTTGTAATATTCGTAAAAGATAATTATCCCGAGTGTTGCAAGAAATGAAAGTTGAAATCCGAGAGAGTATATTTCCCTGGGTGAAATGATTCCGATAATAAGACCTGATAGAAACAATGAATTTACGGATATATTTTTTCTGTCAAGAATGATGAAAAAAGCGGAAAAGAAAAACATTACCGAAGCCCGCACGAGGGAAACCGGCATATCTGTTATGAGTAAGAATAATAAAATGAAAATTGCTCCTCCGGCAATTGCAGCCTTCCTGTTCCTGAAGATAAAAGGAAGAATGAAAAGGGGAAGTGCTCCTGCGATTCCCACATGAAGTCCGCTGGCAGCTAATAAATGGAGTGTACCTGCGCGGGTGAAATTTCTTATCGTTTCTTTCGGGACACTATTCTGATTGCCGAGCAGGAGAGCTTTTAAAACAGATGCTGTTTGCGGAGTGTAGAGATTTTGGATTGCAGATTCTATTCTTTTTTTTATTCTGATTCTATACGACGGAATTCGATTTATGATAATATCATTTTCATTATAGTAATAAACTAAGTCATAGTTCTCAGCAAACAAATCGATTCTTGAAGAACTTATTTTTGATAGTTTTCCGCTGAATATGTACGTATCTCCGGGATTTATTGAAATTTCTGAAGGAACAAAAACAGCGCATTTATTTTTATTATCATTAATAACAGAGACTTTTGAACTATATCTGTATTTTTCAACTGATAAAACTGTTCCGCGTTGAAATGATATTGTTTCAGGATTTATTGATTCGGTACGGTTCAAAAAAGGAATAGTTATTACTGCAAAAAGAAATAATACTTGGATGACAAGACCTGATTTGTTTAGACTCTGCTTTCTTATCGTGATGAAAAGCAATAAAATTGAAAGTAAACTGAAGAAAACAAAGAATCCAAAATATGTTTTTCCAACAAATATAAAAAACGAGAAATTTACCGATGCAGTGTATGCGCAAAAAAGATATGCCGATGGGATAAAAAGTCTAGAATTTACCCACTCTTTTTCCTGCTCCGGCTGAAAATCTGAAGCCGATTTTTTTAGATTCATCGCCAACTCCGTAATATCCGTAAGTGGCGGCGATTGTTGAAAAGATTCTTAGGGTTTCTGTTGCATCGAAGGCTGCTCCGGCTGACAGCATTATCCCGCCGCCGTCATATTTCTTGCTGGACGGGTAGGTTTCAAGATATACTCCCGGACCTGCAAAAAGAATTACTTTGTCATTGAGATTGCGGCAGTATCTTACACTTGCTGTAAATGCTGTATTAAAATGAGAAAGTGATGAATCCGAAGCTTTTTCATAATCCATCCCAATTGTAAATTCTCCCATGAAAAGCTTACCGTAAAGCTGAGTAAAAAGAAAAGGGGATAAAGTTTTGTAAGAAACTTTTTTCTCTTTATAACCAGATTCATCGGGATTAGACTTGTTTATAAAATCATTATAGCTGATTTTCCCCATCGTGAATGAAATTCCGCCGCCTGCATAACACCAGTTGCGGAAATTTGAAGAATCTTCAGTTTCCTGAGAATTCAGGAAACTGAAGAAAAGCAATGATGTTATCAGCAGCAGTTTTTTCATCTTACGTTTAGCGGATCCTTAACTATAAGACAGCTGGTCGGAACATTGAATTCAAAAAGGCCCGCATGAAGTCCTGAATTGGCTCTTACATTGCTGAGAGTAACTTCCAATCCTTCACCTCTTTCTGAGAAAAAAGAAACTTTTTTAAGCATAAAGTTTCTGTCTGCCAGAATGTTGATGTTAGTGTAGCCTTTGCCTGTGCCTTTAAGTTTGATTGAATAATCACTTCCGCTTGAAGATGCTATGGCCATGTAGCCGTGCAGCATACCTGCGATTCCTCCGCTTAGGCTTCCCGGAATCAATTCCTGTATTCCGCATATAGCGCTTGACGGATCATATACCCATAGCTTTCTTCCGTTTGAGCAAATTACTTTGCCTGAAGGATTTGTGAACTTGATGATAAATTTGCCGGGACTCATGAATTTAAACTGGCCGGTCTGTAAAGAACCGGATGAATATTTCATGGTCAATGTTCCTTCAAGTGAACCGATAGAGCTCATTCTTCCTCTAAAGGCCTGAAGAGCTTCGTCTCCGCTGATAGCCTTTCCGGAAACCGGAAATAATGCCGCCGCGAGAACTGTAATAAAAAGCATTTTAATAAGAATCTTTTTCATCGCACACCCTGTATTATATTACGCTTGATTTTTTAATTATTATCACGAAATAATAACAAAAATACGTGATTAGCGTCAAATTAGCAATAAAATATCGGGGATTTCATGAAAAAAATGGGTTTTGTGCTATTTTTCATTATTGTCGGCGCCGCTGCTGGATATTTTTACAGCAAGGAAATTTATTCTTTTTACGTTAAGATGTATTATACAAAAATTGATAAAAATGCATATTCTGAGGATTTACAGAAAATAGGTATTATGTATGATTCCGGTGTTCCTTCAACGGAAGATTTCGATAAACTCTTTGTGAAATTGTATTCATACAATCCATCAGAAACAAAATTGAACTGCATAGGGACATTGTACTATTCAGTTTATAAAAAAGATTTTATATCTGCCATGTATTATTTTAATAAATGCCGAAGTAAAAAAAGTGATGATTTTCCGATTCTCGGCAAAATAATTCCGCTTTTTTATGAAGCAGGTTATTATGGCGACGTTGCGTCAATTCTTAAAGACTACAATATTAAAAACGAAAAAGATATGCTGTTTTATGGAGCAATGTCTTTTTATAAAACAGGAAAATATCCGGAAGCGCTTTCGAATTTCAGATTATTGGAAAAAAAAGGAGTTAGAAATCCGGAAATTTACGACATGGCCGGCAAAATTATGGAGCATGATTCAAAGGGTGATAAGAAAAAACTTTCTCTTGCGCTTCCTTACTATGAGAAAGCTTTTGAACTTGCAAAATCCCGTTCCGAGTATCGGGATAATCTGCTCAGGATTTATCTGAAACTTGGAATGAAAGACAAAGCAAAAACGATAACCGGATTAAAATGAAAAATGATGAAATGTATCATGTTTAATATTTATTTATACCGGTAGATTTTGTGATGGGGGAATTTGTGCGAATTTTCATAGCTCTATTGTTTTTTGTTTTTTCAGGATTTATTTTTGCAGCAGGTAAGCCGGATCATATTTATAAATCATCATTTATAAGTGATTCTTATTCTTACGGAAGGCAGTTGTATTACGCTTCTGCAGATGACACCTTTAAGTCTGAATCCGTTCAATTTATGAATAAATTCGATGCCTCATATTCTAGAAATACATCAGAAGCTCTTTTCTCCGAGCATTATAGTTTTAGCGAGTTTATGAATTTGAATGCAGGATCAAATATTTTTTCAGCATTTGTTTCATCTTCTTTTGCCGATAAAAAATCCTTCGGCAGAGGTTTTGAATATTTTACGGCTTTTCAGAGAAAATCTGTTTATGACGAATCTATCTGGTTTGAATTCGGATTATTTTGCACCAATCAGCTTGATTATGGTGATAGATATAAAGAAATTCCTTTTATATGCCCCATTGGTTCGGTAAATTACAAATCGGATTCTTTTTTTATACGCATCGGAGTTCCGTTAATCATAACATATTTTAACGGCAAATTTATGGCAGGATTCAGATATGCCCCTATTCTAAATGGAGGAATGTTTGCGAGGTATTCATTCCTGCCGTTTATTTTTGCCGAGGCATTTTCGTCTGCAAAAGTCGATAAAATTACAAGTTCAAAATTTTCTGTTGATGATGAACTTCATTTGTTCGGAATCAGTTCCGGGTTGAAGGCCGGAATGTATATAACAAGAAATGCTTCAATTGTACTTGAAGGAGGCTATACTTTTCTGCGAAAAGAGTGGATTAGTGATTCATCACGGGATGTTCTGGACGCGGAAAGAAAAAAAGGTTCATGGTTTGCCGGCATTTCTCTTTCCGCGATGCTATGAAATTATTTTTTTTTGACGGTTTTTACCGCTTTCACTTTTTTAGTTTCTTTCTGTCTGCCGGTTTTTTTTAATATTCCGTTTTCAAGATGAAGGTGCTCATCCGCAATATCAACAAGACGCTTATCATGGGTAACAATGATAAGCGACATATTTTCTTCTTTTTTCAGCTTGATAAAAAGATTTTTTATGTCCTCAGCTGTTGTATTATCGAGATTTCCTGTTGGTTCATCAGCAAGAATCATTTTAGGTTTATTTATTATCGCCCGGGCTATTGCTACTCTCTGGCGTTCTCCGCCTGAGAGTGTTTCGGGATGATGATTAATAATGTCCTTGATGTTTAAATACTCAACGAGATTATTGATATCTTTTTTTACATTGCGCGGAAAAATACGCAACAGTGCAGGGAAAATAATATTCTGATATGAAGACATGTCCGGCATTAAATTGAAAAACTGAAACACGAAACCGATTTCTTTGTTTCTGAAATGTGATTTTCTAAAATCCCCCCATCGGAGAATATTTTTATTCTTGTAGAGAACTTTGCCGCTGTCGGGTTTAAGAAGTCCCGATACAATCCCGAGGAGTGTGGTCTTTCCGCAGCCGCTTTTTCCTGTTATAGCGATTATTTTTCCGGAATCGGCTTTAAATGAAACATTGTTCAGTATTACTCTTTTCCCGAATTTGAGATTTATATTTTCAACAGATAAAAGCATTATCGTCTCACCGCCTTAAAAAGATTGATGTTTGAAGCGAAGATCGCAGGGATTAAAGCCGATACGGCTGAAACAGCAGATGATATAACAATACATAAAAACAATGTATCAGTACCGCTTTCAGCTATAGTTATTGAACTAAGTGACGGCAGAAACTGCGGTATTTTTACTGAAAAGTAGCGTATGATCATATTTCCGGTAAAGTAACCAGCTAAGCCGTAAAGAGCTCCGACACATGCCGACTCGAAAATGAATCCAAAAAGAATTCTCAGTTTTGAGTATCCGAGTATCCGCTTAAGTGAAAACTTTTTACTTCTGATGTATACTATGGTAAGATATGAATTGAAAATTGAAATTGAGGTTAAAAGAAAAAATATCGCAATGACTCCAAGTGAAAATGAGTCTATAATTCTCATCGCTTTTGATGTTTTTTCTGTTACATCTTTTTGAGACTGAATATTTAATCCAAGTTTCTTAAGTTCTTCAACAGTTTGCGGCAGTTTGTCAACGTCTTTTACTTTAGCAAAGAGAACTGCATATTCCATTCCTGCTGATTTTCTATTTTCGGCATAATATTTTTGCGCTATTTCTTTAAGGAAATCAGTAGGCACAATTACTCCTGGAATATTTATTACGTCAGTGAAGGAATGCACTTCTGCTTCGAAATCGTAGGTTTTTCTTTCTTCAGTGTTTCTTGCTCCGGTTGCGAAAGTGAGAGTGAGCGGAAAACCGATGAGTTCTGACTCAGGTATGGGATCAATGTTGTCCATTGCAAAATAGTTATTAAGCATATCTATTGAGAATTTAGGAGCTATTATCGGTACAGGTCTTCTGTTTGTAAAAGACCGCCATTTGTTTGTTCTTGTTTTCAAAAAATCCCTATCGACTCCGCAGACCGGAACATACATTCTTTTTGTTTTTCCGAGCATCTCTCCTTCAACACGGAGTGTAAAGCCTATTCTGCTCACACCGTGTACTGAAATGAAATCCGGCATTTTCCTGATTGTGTTAGCAGTAGATAGCGGTATAGCACGGCTTCCCGGTCTTTTTACAAATTCAATCTCTTTGGTGTTCTTAGGGAGTATTTTTATTTCGTCGCTTGCAAGATTATCGAAAAGATTTCCCTTTACATAAGAAGTAACTGAATCACGAAGAGAAATATAAATTACAAAGAAACTGATAAGAAAAAGAATTCCGAAACTTGAGACTACCGATCTGATGATGTTTGTAAAATTATCTTTTGCGATGAAGAGGATTTTGTAGATTATAAAGTTCATTTTCCACGGTTCCTTTAAATTTTAACTCAGTTTTTCATTCTAAGCTTTTGAGTCAACAATAAATGTTTTGTTACAAAAAAATACCGGTTACATATGATCCATTACGAATTTCCGTATTGTATTTTTTCCTGATTCAGTCATTGCGCTAAATCTGAAAGTATAGAAGAAATTAGTTTCACTTGATACAGTTCTGTCAGATAGAAGACGGCAGTCTACGGAGATATCGCTGTCATAAAGTTTAAATAGAAGATTGTAGTTGTGTTTAAAATCCATTTTTATAACCGATCTCAAAACAAGTTCTTCAGTGTTTATTTTATTTATTATTCCCTCAGCCTTTACGGGATCAGCATCCGGACTTGTCGGTTTCACTGTAATTACGCATGGAATTATAGTTTCGATATATGGAACTCTTACCGGATTAAAACGCGACTGAAGAACGGGTTCTGTAGTTTCAATTATCCGGTTTTTGATATCTGCAAGAAATATCTCCGCTTCAAAAGAGTATTCTGCATCTCCGGCTCTCCAGAAATTAAGTTTTATTTTTGATCCCGAGTTGAGATTACTGACTTCATTAAGGCTTTTGAGAACTTCAAATCTGGCTGTTCCCGGCAGTTTATCAATGAGTTTAACTATAAAGC
>JAKJGA010000245.1 GCA_022704645.1 Spirochaetota bacterium | reverse complement strand
TTTGCCTGCGAATGTGTATCTGAAGCAATAGATCTGCTTGATTCGGGAAAAGCTGTGCCGATTAAACAGGATCATTCTGCTGCAACTTATTGCGGAAAAATTACGAAAGAAATTGCAAGAATTGATTTATCTTCAAAATCAGAAAATATTCATAATCTTGTTAGAGCGCTTAATCCAAAACCAGGTGCATGGTGTACTTTTCGCGAAAAACATATTAAGATATGGAAAACTGCACTTTGTAAAGATGTAGAGATTCCTGAATTATCAGCAGGAGAGATCTTTCGTGTCGGCAAAAAACGTCTTTTTATCAAAACTGCAACATCAGCTGTTGAAATTATTGAAATTCAACCTGAAAATAAAAAAGTTATGACTGCAGTTGAATTTATAAACGGAATGAGACTTGTTGAAGGGGAAGTTTTCAGCTGATGGGCCGAAAGGATGAAAAGCGCTGGAGCAGAGAAAAACCTGTTTACTCATTCAGCGTTGATGAAAAAAGTCATGAGAAATCAAAAGCCAGGGAGCTTCGGGCTACTTCCTGGTGGCGCAAAAAAATATCTACCGGAAAGTGTCATTATTGCGGAGGACTTTTTAAGCCAGATGAGCTTACAATGGATCATGTGATCCCTTTAGCACGCGGAGGGAAAACCGAGCGTATTAACATCGTGGCCGCATGTAAGGAATGCAATAATAAAAAGAACTATCTATTGCCGACTGAATGGGAAGAATTTCTCGAAAAAATAAAAACTGGCGGTGAATCTACCGATAATAATTAGAGAAAGTGTTTTTGCATCATTATATAATCTAATTGCGGAGATTCATCCGCTAACCGGCAGGGAAAGATGGCTGTATCTGGAAGTGAGAAAATCGAATCGGGCGGAATAATATTTCTGCAAGGTGAAAAATATAATTATAATGCATATCTTGAATCCGGAACTGTAGAAATACTTGCCGCAGGAAGTGAATATAACGGTCTTGATAAAACTATAATTCTTTCTCATTCCAGAAGAGTCAGTCTTATTTCGGAATCTACCATTCTTATGCCTTATCCCGGAAAAACTGTAAGAGCTTTGACTCAATGTTCAATACAGAAAAGACAGCTTCCTGCTGGAGGATTTGCAGAACTTTCATCAAAAGATCAGGGTGAAAGTATAAATATGCTCGTGTGCATGTTCAAGAGAATGGAAGTTGCTTATGCAGATATGGCAAAATATCTTAAGCATTATCAGGCTTTAAGCCGTTTTGTTGATAATATGACGGCTTTGCATTGCGAATTATCAGCAAGACCTTTACCGCGCGAGCTTCAGCAGAGAGCTGACGATATTGTAGAAAATCTGCGCTCGTCCGGAGGATTTCCGCCTTCGATATCACCGAATTGGATGATTGCTGATAATTCTGAAAAATATCAGGTTTCATATGATGCTCCGGGTGAATCAGTAGATGTTCTTCTTAATAAGGATCTTTATTCGTTTCTTAAGCGTTTTCTTAAGATTAATAAAACCGTGTTTGCCCATGTGATTAAGTGCGATCCGGGAATTCCTTCTTTTATGTTTGATACAGTTCAGAAGATAATGCTCGCGATTCTTGACAGAAATTATGAAATCGCCGGTTTGATTGATGCAAAGATGAAGGCTGTTTTTTGTGATAAGGATTCACTTTCTTCGGTTATGGAAGAGGGAAGTTTAAAAGATTGGGCAACTTCAGGACGTCTTTCTCCGGATTTTTTGAAACAGTTTAATTCCGTATGCCAGAAATTTTATTCTATGTATGATGAACTTACAGGAAAGAAATCTCAAGAAGCTTATACCGGAATTGTTAAAATTAAAAAAGCATTTGAGCAGCTTTCAAAATCGAATGCTTCTCAGCCTGCTCCGGTTTTGACATCAGAAGCTTCGCGCCAGTCCTCACAACCGCAGATATCCCGTCAGATGGATTCAAATATTTTGAAACTATATGAGAATTCACTTCAACAGATACTTGAATTCGGTGTAATCGGCTATGAACAACAGCAGAATTTCATAAAAGCATGGAACGAGTTTAAACGTCTTCCTGACCCTATGAGCGGGGAAGATCAGCCGCGTAAAGTCAGACGTTCTATTTCCAGATTATATTGGGATATTTTTACAACTGTTTTTGTCAGAGCAAAAAGTACAAAAAGTATTCCTGCGCCTGTAAAGCTCATGTTCAGATATGGTTTTATCGACGAAAATGTTGCTGACCCTGAACAGATTATGGTTATGCATCAGTATGCTGTTGAAAATTATAATTCCGGTGATCTTTCTATTTTAACAGAAGAAGAATTTTTAACAAAGATATGGAATAAGGAAGAGCCGCCTTCAATGACGGAAATGGGTCAGAGTTATGAAGCGTACCTTCGTGAATTATCAAAGACTTCATCAAGGAAAGGTCCTGATCCGATGGATGATTTGAACGATCCTATTAAACAGGTAACTTTCGAAATTTCGAATAGAATATTTCAGACATCCATTGTATGTTCCGGTTCAATTTCAACGGCTTTCCCTATATTCAATAATTTTCTTGTTAAAGGAAATGTTGAAAACTGCATCATGACAAAGGCAAAAAT
>JAKJGA010000042.1 GCA_022704645.1 Spirochaetota bacterium | reverse complement strand
TAAGTCCACTTGTTGTCATTCGCGCCCGAATCGTCTCCATGATTGCCTTTAAAATAAACATCATAGACGATACCGTCGGCTTCAAACGTACCGAGATTTTGAGCCCATGACCAGTCATTATTAGTCTTGTCATAATTCCAGATCATTACTTCCTGTGAAATATTTTCTTTCTTACTTGGAAGCTTTGATAATGCCCAGAACTCAAAAGCCATGTCGCATTTTCCGGTTGTCTTGAGATCGATATCAAAATCAACAGTCAGCTTTTTGCTTCCGGCCTTGAACGGAAAACCGGGATGAAGATTCTTATTATCATTCCACGGAGAATCACCGCACATCACTTCAGGATATGAAAGTACCCATTTGCCGTCGCCTTTCCAGTTCCATTTCCATCCGAAATAATCTTTTCCTTTAATTACTGACTGGGTATAATTGCCCGATCTCGCGTTCTTGTTCCATACATTGTTCATTACTTCATATTTTTCATTAACGATAAACGACGCCCAGTCGGACGACAGTTCAGTATCGCCTGCAGAACTGAGAGATGTAAAAAGCAGGAATGCAGCCGACAGAGTCAAAAAAAATGCAGTTAAAACTTTCTTTTTCATGAGGCCTCCTTTGTATCACGTTTCATGATGTTTATCATTTATCAGAATTGTTATTCCGTCAACATAATTTATGATATTTTTATGTTTTTGACTTGCAATAAGAAATAATATCATGATATCTGATAAATATAAAGGAAATTAAATGGATAATAAAACTCTCGTAATAGACGCGGAACAGGATATCCACATACTCAAAGGACTCTCTTCCGAAATAAGAGTTAAGATTCTTCAGCTCATATCGGATGAAACCGTCAGCATTAACGAGATTTCCGAAAAGCTCTCACTTCCCCAGTCAACTGTTACAACAAATATACAGATTCTTGAAGAGTGCGGACTCGTTAAAACCGAATCCGCCAAAGGCATCAAAGGAAGCAAAAAAATGTGCTCAGCAGTTTTTTCTTCCTTTCTTGTAAACATCAGAAAAGACAGATCATCATCAGATTCAGTAAGCATAGAAATGCCGGTCGGGCTGTTTTTTGACTATCAGGTATCTGCTCCGTGCGGAATGTGCAGCTCAACCCGCACTATCGGATTTCTCGATTCGCCCGAAGCCTTTCTAATGCCGGAACGAGTCAGCGCCGGTCTTCTATGGATGGGAAAGGGATTTGTAAAATACAAATTCCCTAACAATGCATATAATGCGCAGATACCTGTTTCCAAAATCGAACTGTCAATGGAATTATCGTCTGAAGTACCAGGCACAAATCCCGACTGGAAGTCGGACATCTTTGTAAAAATTAATGGCAAAAAAATCGGAACATGGACTTCCCCCGGTGATTTCGGCGATAAGCGCGGCAAATTTACACCCGACTGGTGGAAGAACAAAGGTTCCCAGTATGGAATACTAACAGCATGGGAAGTAAATTCAAAAGGGACTTTTATTGAAAAAGAAAAAGTATCCGACGTAAAAATAAACGATCTTACAATCAACATGCATCATTCGATAGAAATCACAATCGGGGTCGATGAAAAATCAAAGAATGTCGGCGGCATAAACATCTTTGGAAAAGGCTTTGGAAATTATGATCAGGACATCTGCCTCAAAATGTATTTCGGAGAATGAGGTTTGCGCCTCACGGCTTTATTCCGAATTGAATTTCAAATTCATTTTCTTTCGATTTTGGAGAAATCCATTTGTGATAAACTTCCCTGCTTTCTCCGGTGAATTCTTTTGATGCAGCAATAATTTCAGAGACAAGCGGGCCGTATCCTTTTCCGCCTAACATCCTCGGCGACATATCGCCCTTATAATCACAGTACGCGCAGAAAAAATCAGCCAGACGTTTGCTTTTAAACGAACCTTTATAACCTGCGGTATTTGCAACAGGAAGACAGAATTCATGCACAATCTTTTTCGAAGGATCACCGTCTCTTCCGTAAGAAATAAAAATCCAGTCTCCGCAGATATCGAGACCATGTTTTTCAACTTCTGCCTGAATAAGCCCCGTAACCTGAGCGGAAATTTTACCGGCTTCGGCAATCGAAACACATTCAGTTCCATAAATAACATCAACACCGTTCACAGTTTTTGTTTTCATTGATTAGACTCCTGTTTCATTTTTGCGACGAAATTTCCTTTTTTGTATTTTTCACAGATAACACTGAGACTTTCATGGAATATATCAACATATTGGGATTCTTTCATTATTTATACCGATTTTATAACAAGATAGATTGAAAACAATTTAATTTCATTTAAGAAGATATTTTCGATTTTACAAAATTAAAGATTTTTAATGAAATAGCTATAGCAGTAACAATAGAAGATTTTTCAGGCATTAGATCTCCTTCCGGATATCGATAAAGTGTCGCATACGGGTTAAGAACAATACAGTCATCAATCAAATCATAGAAAGTCTTATCAATTAATGCACAACATTCAGCAAGCATTTTCAAATTATGAGTCCTGTCAATTTCTTGTCCACAATAAGCTAAATATGCTTTTAGAGATTTTTCTGCACACTGCTGTGTATGATAGGCAGATATATCACAAAGAGGCTTCGGGGATGTAAGAAGATATTTTGCTGACTCAAGATCATTCTCTGCTTTAAACAACCATTCTTCATGCGGCTTCATACACTTTTACCCCTTTATTAAGAACCTTATAAACCAGTGTTGAAGGATGATCTTTTTTCCCCGAAACTTCGCTTTTAGTATAAACCAGAATATCTACGTTTGCGTGAACACTCTTAAGCTCCCTTAGACCTACTCTGATTCTTTCAGCATGATCGTGCTCAGATTCGTTAACTATGACAAATAAATCTATATCACTTGATTTATCCGGAGCCCCCCAAACATGAGAACCGAATAGATATATAGATTGAGGCTTATACGCTACAAGAAGATGTTTAACAATTTCATCCAGCAGGGATTTATCTAAACTGTTTATCATTATCGGCCTCCTGTAATGGTGCGTGCAAAATATTGAATCTTCTCTCACAAAAGCTGTCAATTAATCAAGCAAATCACAATTCAAGAATATCATTATTTACTCTTTTCAATCCCCCTTGTCAATATTAAAAAGAATTGATTTAAACAACTAATTACTATTAATAAATTTTACTTTTTGCAATCTGCTGAATACTCTTTACTTATCAATCCATACAGGCTTATAATATTCATATCATTTACCAAACTTAATAAATTCTCCGTATACCCAATAATATTTAGATTTCCTAACAACAGCTTTATCTTTCAGCCAACAAGATTCATAATCATCAAGCCCAATCAAATCAACGATGTACCAGTAATTCTCATAATTATCAACTTTATGTTTCTTAATAGTACGACCCTGCACCTGAACAGCCAATCCTTTTTTATAATAAGGAACCGGCTTTTCGTCAAAGTATTGAAAGGAATAAATATTTGAATTTAAATCAGGAAAATCTCTCACACGAATATTTGAGGCAGCTGTACCTTTTGCGGAATTCAAAACATAAATTTCAATACCTGAATCATCTTTTATAATTGTTCCTTCCGGAACACGGCTCGAAAAGTTAATGGAAACTGAATAATTACCCTTAATATCATTTGTCACTAATCTCTCAGAATAAAAATCATTCTTAACACTTATCAACCGGTATTTCAACGGGATATTCCCGATTTTATCAAAATCCATATGATTACCGGACTTAAAAGTGATAAAAAGTTCATTATCTTTAACTAAATAACCACCGGCGAGTTCACCACCAAAATATCCGTGATTAGAAACTTTACCGTCATTCGTGAAAATAAAATCATTCCATTGACTTTTAACAAGATATTGAGCAGTAATAGTTTTGGTTTGAGAAAATAGCAATATCGGAGCAATCATCGAAAAGAGCATCAACAATCTTTTCATACAAACCTCAGCAATTACCGGCATTATCGAATCAAAAAATATTTCATGCACGGCAAAACCATGCTTGTCAATATCAATTTCCTAAAAAGATTTAACTTTGTATATCTGACATCGGCAGATTTTCTTGACTCTTCTCCTGTTCTTTCATCTTCTACTAAAGTGCCTTACGCACTTTCAATATTTTCACTATCATTCTTCTACATAATTTGATTGGTGCGATATGCGTGACTTGTTTTGCCCGTGTTACTAGTGTGATTGTAAAGACGCAAGATCTTGCATCTTTACGGCGAATCTTATAGATTCAACGGATTTCATGGACATATCGCAGATCATGGTATTTTCAATAATGATCCCGTAAATATGATTCGTCATGACAACATATTCATCCAATTTAACAAATGGGAAATGACGCAGAATACTCTTGACTAATTGCAAAAGACGATATTAAAACATATCATGAAATATAAATATTTATTATCAGCATTCATATGTTTTCTTTGTTCAACCGCCATTTTTTCTGCAAAAGAAAACATATTAGAAACCGGAAGAGAAGTAATTCTAACAGGTAAAATACGCAGAGGTATTTATCTTTCACGCGATTCGTCTTCAGATAAAGAATACATGAATACTTCATATAACCTTTTCATAGAAGTACCTGTAAATGTTAACGACATTTCAAAAGACGGAAAAATATACGATAATATAAATCATTTTGAAATTATCAATTTTTACGAATTTGATTTCAAGACAACAGATGAACAGAAAATCACTGTTCGCGGAAAACTCGGGGTATTTTCCCCGCGCGAAGGATATTCGCGCCAATACTCAACCCCGGTTTATCTGAGAATTACTGAAATAATCAGTTATAAATAATCACCTCATTTGATTAGAGGTGATTATTCTCAATAATTATAAGGATCGATTTTAAGTTTATTTCCTTCCTGTTTAATCAGAAGAATTTTGTTGTACATGGCATCAATTTCAAACCGGGTACTTCTGTCAAATTCCGCAAGCTTCTTCAATCCCGAACCGTCCTTGCCGCAGATCCATAATGTTTTTAGTTTTGATGATTTTGAGTATGTCACAATAATCATATTACGAGATGCTTTCTGCGTATCAACGGCTGGAGGCAATGCTCTGTATTGCGAAACTGAATCGCGCGGAAACATAAGCATACGGCCTTCATCAGTCTTATAACCGATCTGATAATAAAATCCGACGATTTCATCGCGGCAATTATCCCGAAGTGTAATGAAATCACTCTGTTCAAAAACATATTTAACTGTATTCTTCTTTATATCATATAAACAAATATTATTAATTTCTCCATCATCACCGGCAACGCTGTTCACTCCGTAGAAATACTGTTCTGTCTGAAAATCAAAACTGTCGACATATACTCCGCGGCCAGTCTTTGAAGAAAAACCTGAAAGAGATGATGCTGTTGAAATCAAAAAAACAGCGAAAGCGGCAAAACAAATTGCTTTAATCTTCATTATTAATTCCTCCTGACATGTAAGACTCATCCGGAAAATTTTGTTACCTTTCCGGCATTAAAAAATTCTAAATACTGTTTATCAAATAACTACACTTAAAACATTAAACATCATTTCTTCTGATTAATAATAGCAGCAGAAACGACATCTCTTGTGTGTTTTACAAGCGAACCGTCACCTGTTTTTCCATGACCCGGAACGACAGTTCTGCAGTCTTTGAAACGCGCGGCGAGTTTATCCATTGAAACCGCCCATGCGTTTAGATTACCGTCTTCTGCAAAACCGGGCTTGTTCGATTCAGCCGCAACAATCATGCATCCTCCGAAAGTATATCTTTCTTACCGGTTTTAACAATTAACGAATTTCCCGGCCAGGGGAAACTGTGAGTTACCAGAAATACATCTGTTTCTATTTCTGTAATAGTCAGTTCATCGGATAGTTTAATTTCTTTTGATACGGTGTTTGCCGAATAAAGCGCAAAAAAAGCAAGAGCGAATAAAGCAGCAATTATTTTTTTCATTTAAGTTCTCCTTATCAAACGAAAACCGTTTAAAATTCTATTGAGAAAAGTCAAGCGGGAATCTTTCGATTAGTTTACTCCGGCTATTGCGTGCTCACATCATAACGCTGTACGTAAAAATATTATTCTTATCACACTGTATTTCAAAAGAAATTCCCATCTTCTAAAAGAAACAGAATAGAAAAATTCAGAATGTTTAAAAAGTTTGACTTTATCATTAAAATGGCATATCAATATCACAGTATGGATGCGCATTACATGATTATGTCTGCTTTTTATGTTTCGCTAGCTTACGCGCGGAATTTAAAGTAATCGAATTTTGACAGAGGCTGTTCATATAAAAAAACAAAGGATACCCGATTAAGCTAATATCTGCCCCGACTGCAATCTTTCTGTTTTATTTTGAACTTTGCTCTGCTCAAATTCTTAAATTATTGATTTATATCAGACAAGTACTTTAATTATGATATCTGCATCCATCCTTTTTGATAAGGAGAGTGACTCAATGAAGAATTTTGCTGTTTTAAACGCAATCTTCATGTATTCTTTTTACATAAGTTTTGAGAAAATTCCGGAACAAAAAAAATTAAATCCGTTACTGCAGTTGGCTCTAAATGATTAAGTCTTCTGAAGAAAATACTTACAAAGAAAAAATCCGCGAATTAGAAGAAACAATCATTCAGCTCGAAAAGCAAATTGAAGAGTTAAGACGAAGCAGGGATGAGTACCGGGAAGTTTTTCTCCTCTCTCCGAATTTACTCTGTACCGCAGATTTAAATAATGCCTGCTTCACTAAGATTAATCCCGCCTTTGTCGAGAAGCTGGGTTATTCAGAAAAGGAACTCTTGAGCCGTCCTTTTCTGGATTTTGTTCATCCTGATGATATTGAAGCAACACTAAAAATACTTGAGAAAGAGTTAAAAGAAGGGAAAAGAATAATTAATTTCTCTAATCGATATAAATGCGCAGACGGTACTGATTTGTGGCTGGACTGGGTTTCACACCCTTTCCCTGAAAGAGGCGTGACGTTTGCTGCAGCACATGACATCACAAACCAGAAGCTTCTAGAACAGGAACTCAGAGATAATCAAAACTTCATCCGAAGCGTAATGGATAATCTTCCGATAGGTATTGCAGTAAATCTCGTGGAACCTGCCGTTGAATTTTACTACATGAATGACAATTTTCCAAAACTCTACCGCACAACAAGAGAAGCATTAAAAGACTCCAACACATTCTGGGAAGCTGTCTATGAAGATCCTGATTTCAGAGAGAAAATGAAAAAAAGGGTTTTGGATGATTGCGCAACAGGCAATCCGGATCAGATGATCTGGGACGGCATACCCATAACCCGCAAAGGAGAGGAAACACGTTACATTTCCGCAAGAAATACCCCGGTTCCGGAAAGAGGAATAATGATTTCTTCAGTATGGGATGTTACTGATATCAAACGAAGCGAAATTGACAGGCAAAAACTGCAGGAACAACTTGCCCTTTCACAGAGAATGGAATCAATCGGCCTGCTGGCCGGAGGTGTGGCTCATGATTTCAACAATATGCTTGGAGTCATTATGGGGCATACCGATCTGATTCTGGATATCATCGCTCCGGATGACCGGATCAGCAAAAGTATTCTTGAAATTCAGGATGCTGCCAGACGCTCTGCAAATCTTACCCAGCAGCTTCTGACATTCGCAAGAAAACAAACTGTATCTCCAAGGGTTCTGGACATTAACCAGGTAATTAGCGGAATGCTCGACATGATGCGCCGCTTGATTGGAGAAAACATAAAATTAAACTTTAAACCTTCAGAAGATTCATGGAAAATTAAAATGGACCCGGGACAGATCGATCAGGTTCTGGCGAATCTTTGTGTAAATGCCCGTGATGCTATTAAGGAAGTAGGTCTTGTTTCCATTGAAACAAATAATGTATCATTTCGGATAGATGACCCCTTTCTTGAAAACCAGCTTGATTCCGGAGATTATGTTCTTATCACCGTTACAGACAGCGGCAGCGGTATGAACAAAGAAGTAATGGAACACTTGTTTGATCCGTTCTATACTACCAAAGTACCCGGAAAAGGTACGGGCTTAGGTCTTTCAACCGTTTACGGAATTATTAAACAAAATAATGGGAACATTAATGTCGAAAGTGAACCAGGCAGAGGTTCAATTTTCAGAATCTACCTTCCACGCTACCAGGGTGAAGATTATATAAGGGAATCCGCTGTTGAAAAACCCAGAAAGAACAAAAAAAATAATATCAATACTACTATACTTCTGGTGGAGGATGAAATACCTATTTTAAATGCATGCACGGAAATGCTTCAAAGGCTGAACTACCATGTTCTTTATACATCATCGCCTCTGAAAGCAATTTCTATTGCAAAAGAATACCAGGGAAGTATTGATTTGTTAATTACAGATGTCATAATGCCAGAGATGAACGGGAAGGATCTGTCAGGCAAAATTGCAGAATTGCATCCCGGAATCAAACATCTTTTCATGTCGGGCTATACCGCAGATATTATAGCTCATCACGGAGTCCTTGAAGACGGTGTCAATTTTCTGCAGAAACCATTTTCACTATCAAGATTTTCATTAAAGCTTGAGGAAATTATGGGGCAGGAAACGAAACAGGATAAATAGAAACTACACGCCTGAAAGGGCAAACCTAAACTAATAACAGTGAATGCTTGTATCATTACGAACAGGCACACAATAAGTTATGTTAAGAATACTTTCAAGTACTGATTTCATTTACAGGAGTGATTACCGAAATAACCGATGAAAGAGCAAGAACGACTAAAATCGCAATTTATCTTTTTCACATTAGCCCTACTGTAAGAAGAAAATCCATTGATGACATAAAAACGAAATGCCAAGCATTGTAAGCGGAGTTATTTAAGTGAGTTATCGGCATCTTTTATAAATTTGAACGGAGAATTCCCGTTTATATAAGTGAAGGGAGTTCTATTTATGAATGCGCTCATCTCATGAACAGAAACCGCGGTATCATCTCGAATTACCTGAAGGCATTGAATCATATCATTCATTGACCCTATAATTTTTCTATTCGCAGTATTGGATAATACAATTTCTTCTGATCCGGCAACAGCAATTCTTTCAAACATATTATCACAACCGGCCTCAGAAAATTTCTCTTTCAATTCCTGAAAAACAAAATCAAACAATTTTTCTTCCGAAGATATTCCGGCTCCGCGGACAACAACAGAAAACAATGATGCGGCATGAGTTACCAGATAATATCTGCATCTTTCAACAACAAACACATGAACATACCACTCACGTAAAAGATCTCCTTCCGGAATGGAAGAAAGCTTTCCGGTTTTTAATTTTTCCTGAGCTTTTTTTGTAAATCTGAAAATAATATTCTGAAACCTTAATCATCGATAACACCAGCAATTCCAAAAACCTGGCTTGTTTTACCGTTTTGGTAATTCCATAAAAGATAAAACTATTTTATAACCTATATTTATTCAAATAAAATCCCAATCAACAGAATTAGCAGATAGCAATTTACCATTATAAAAGAATTCAAATACATTTTCATTTATCCATCTGTATCGTACAGCTTTATCCTCCGCGTAATATAATTCTCCAATTGGAACTGACATTTTTTTCAAACAGATCATTTCTTATATATGCAAATTTATTTTTTACATTGATTTACCTCTTTGCAATTGAAAAATTATTTTTAATATTTAAATCTCCTTAATTCCAATTTTCAATAAATAGTTATAAGTTTCATTATAAAAATTAGGCATCCTTGTTACGTCTTCACAACTACCTGAGGGAACAACAATTACCATTCCTTGTCTGGCTCGGGTCAAAAGAACACGATATGCATTTTTTAGATAAACCTGTCGTTCCGGCTTTCTTATATGATTCCATCGATTACCAATAAAAGAAAAATGCTCCCACCCTTTTTCACTATATCGAAAATCTGCATCCCAATTGACGCATGCCCAATCAATTTCAAGCCCTTGCACTTGAAATTCAGTAACAACATCTTCCAGATAATATGAAGATCGGACATCATCTTTCCCATCAAGAAACCAATGAATTGGATCAACTGGAGTTTTTACATCTATTGCAAGTGGTTTTAATCTTTCTGCTTGAGAAGAAACGATAATACCATAACGTTCAGAACCACGTGCTTGTTTTTTAAGCCATTCTTTTGCTTTACTGAGATCTCGAGTTATTACAATTGGGTATTTATGTTCAATATTGCTCAATGTTATACGTGCCTCATCTGGCTTTAAATCAAGTAATTGTTTGACAAATAAAGATACATATTCAGATCGAAACGAACGCATAGAAACAGATAAATGCAATTCATCCTTGTTCACAACATTAGAATTATTTTTTATAATCTCTAAATCATTTTCTCCACCATATTCGCTATCTGAAAGACGGGATGATACATATATACGCCAGTTTGGATATGAACGATATAAAGATTTAATCCATTCACTGATACCTGCTTCTCCAGTGTTGATTTCTTGTCCTCCCCCAACAAGGCAAACAATTACAGCCCAATCTGGGTGACGGTCAAGACAAGAAATTAAGAATTCTGGCTCAGATTTATTAAAATTAGATATCTTTTTTTTTCGATGCATAAAATTTGCCGTTTGTTGCAAATCCCATGCTCGTTGTGCTTCATCAAATATTGCCACATGTTCAATAGGTGGATTAATATTATCAATAATACATTCATCTCGAAAATTGTGAACATTTTGAATGAACATTTTAACATCACTCATTATTTCACTTTTTTTTATTTTGTTCCCACGTTTTTTTTCATGACGTACTTTATCACGCGCTAACGCCTCACGAAGAATGGCAACAAGTGGGCCATTTCCAGAAAGAAAAACGCTATACAGTTCATTGTTTTTATCAAAGTGTTTTGTTGCTGTATTTAATCCAACTAGTGTTTTACCAGCACCAGGTACTCCTGTAACAAAACAAATGGATTTTTGTGATTTTTCTTTTGAAATCTTAATAATCTTAGAAATGGTGTCAGATGTCATGCTTAAATTTATTGCACTTGCGTCACTTCGAGAAATTTCATTAACTGAATGGCCATTGTATAAAGCCATTGCCGCCTCAATGATAGTTGGAGTTGGTTGATATCTACCACTCTCCCATTGAATTGGATCAATAGTATTGCCTTCGGAAAATTTTAAAACCTCGATAATTACTTGACCTAACATTTCACTATTACATTTTATTGGGCAAAATATTTTGTCATTATGTGAAGTCATTGAAACTTCTAAAATCGTATTTTCCGCTTTGGTTGCGATTAATATTGGTGCGATAAAATGCTCATGACTTGTTTCATGGAAATTTTTTAAATCAAGTGCATAGTCCCATACTTGATCGATTGCATATGATAAAAATTCTTTCTCACCAACTTTGAATTCAAGAATGAAAATTGTAGAACCAGTAATAACAACAACATCTATTCGTTTACCCATACGCGGAATTGAGTATTCAAAATATATTGAACCTTTATAAGGTTTTAACACCTTTTGGAGAATGCGAATCTCCTCTACCCATGCGTCTCTTTGGGTTTGTTCTAATGCAAAATCACTCTTTTGTACAAGTTTACCTAGCAGTTCACTTGGATTTATCTTTACAAAAAATTCGATAGTATCAGAAAAATATGCTCTATTCATTATATACCGTTAGAAGATATTTAAGATTCTTAGCTACAATGGATTTAGGATTTTTCGCATCTACAAACCGCAAAAAACCTTATAGAGGTCACCTCATAGACCATTAAGACCGGCATAGTTGCATATACCCTTGCGGGCAATTCAAATCCGTCAGCATACAGAACACCAGCCGGCAATTTCTCAAATAAACATGCAGATTCTTTAAAACACTATCATAATTACAGTCAACACAAAATCATCTGATAAGAAACAAACATACCAACCGGCGAAACCGGTCATCCCCCTAACCGTCTCAATTATACTCTTTTCGCGAATGCTGTATTTCTTTCTTCCGGAAATCCGTAATATTTTTTTCACTTTCTAAAGAATCTATTCCAAAACCGTCATACCTACTCCTTAAACAGATAGCAATGCT
>JAKJGA010000244.1 GCA_022704645.1 Spirochaetota bacterium | reverse complement strand
CGCTGTTTTTTTCGGCATATTTAAACAAATCATCAAAATATAACGGATTAAAATCTCTGTAATTTATGCTGAGTATTTCTTTGTATTTCAGCGCTCCGTTTCCGGTTGCGGTTATAGTTTTATCGGATATCATTTCCTGGATGTCTTCGGGATAATAGTCGCCGGGCTTTATGATTTCAACAGGCATTGAATTTGTTTTGGTATAACAGGCCGCAAAAATTCTGTTTTTCTTTGCATCAAATGCGGTTAATGCGGTTTCGCCTTCTTCTGCCGTGAGCATTGAAAAAATCATTTGTGAAGGAATGCCCATAACTGGAATATTTAATATCTGTGACAGCATTCGTGCTGTAGAAACTGCGATTCGTATGCCGGTAAATGAACCCGGTCCTGTGCCGCATATCAATCTGCTGATTTCTTTCTGATTGATTTTGGCTTTTTTTATAACTGCATCAATTGATGAAAGAAACATCGCGGAATGTTTATTTCCGGCGTCGATGACTTCATTAACAATACTATTGCCTGTTTTTACTGCGCATATCTGGAACTCGCTGGATGTATCAATCAAAAGGGTATTCAAGTGTAATTCTCCTTTCTTCATCACTGATGATTTCGATTGTAACGGAAATATGTTTTTCCGGCAATAGGTATCCGCATTTTTCAGCCCATTCAATCCATGAAACTCCGTTTCCATAGAAATAATCTTCAAAACCCATCAGCTCAATTTCTTCCGGTGATTCAATTCTGTAAAGGTCAAAATGATAAAACGGAATCTTTCCTGGATATTCCTCGAGAATGGTGAAAGTAGGAGAGGTGATATCATCAGAAATTCCGAGACCGCGTGCGAACTCCTTTGCCATAAGAGTTTTTCCTGCTCCAAGTGTTCCTGTTACCGAATAGACTTCTCCGGGTTTTGCATTTTTCCCCAGGTCAAAAGCGATTCGGCGTGATTCGTCTTCGTTTTTTGAAATAAAAACTTTCATTTAGGCGGAATCTTTCCGAGCTTCAATAAAAATTTAGTCATATGATCGGGATACGGGATTTTAAAAGTCATTTTTCCCCCTGTTTCAGGATGATCAAACGAAAGTTTTACTGAAGACAGCATAAGAGGAATATTCAGCTGCTTTGTGTTTTTTGAGTAAAGAGGGTCGCCTGCAATCGGATTATTTTTGTGCGCCATATGAACGCGTATCTGATGCGTGCGGCCGGTGTGCAGGATTATTTTAAGAAGAGTATAATCTCCCGCCTGTGTTTTGAAATTCTGTGTGGTCGAGTATTCTGTTGTAGAATCTCTTCCTGAAGCAGTGACGGCCATTTTTTTTCTATTAACAGGATGCCTTCCTATTTTTTCTTCAACAATACCGTTTTGAGGATATACGATCCCGTGAACAATTGCGGCATATTCCTTATAAATCCGTCGTTCGGCGAAATCCTGTGAAAGTTTTCTGTGTGAAATGTCGTTTTTTGCGACGACCAGAATCCCCGCAGTGTCTTTATCCAGCCTGTGCACGATGCCAGGCCTTTCTTCTCCGCCTATTCCGGAGAGATCTTTTATTTTGTAAAGCAGGGCGTTAACGAGAGTTCCTGATTTGATGCCGGCGCCTGCATGTACGGTCATTCCGTATGGTTTGTTTATGACTGCGATTGACGAATCTTCGTAGATGATTTCAATCGGGATATCTTCAGCTTCAAGCGAGACTTTTTCGGGTTCCGGTATTGAATACGAGATTTTATCTCCCGATTTCAGTTTTGAACTTCTTTTTACCGGTTTTCCGTTAAGGCTGAAGTGACCATCATCAATCAGCTTCTGAAGATAGCTTCTTGAATAGTTTCCGCCGAGATTTGCGAATGCGAAAACATCCAGTCTTGTTCCTGCATCATTTTCGTCTGCGTTTAAAACATTTATTTGCATGATAATACAGAAAGCTTTAACGGGGTGTTAATTGTCAAAATATTTTTAGAATGGTAAATCCAGCAGTTTAAAAAATACTTGATTAAAAGTTGTTAAGTAATGAACTTACACGGCGGTATAAACAGCAATGACGTGTTTTGGTGAAAAAATAGTATTGTTTAATAAGAAGTTTAATGAATTAATCCCGTTCGTTCCGGTATTCTATCTGCTTGAGATTACTCTTCTTTCAATCATTTTGACGGCATTCATTCCGAAAATTCTGGTATTTTTGACCGCAATGATTCTTATTTCTGCGGTTGGTTTACTGACAATTCTGCTATTTTTCGGAAACAGCAGGGCTTTCAGGATACTTCCGTTTATTCTTGATGTTCATATCCCCTTTTCTATTGCAGTTTTTATTTTTTCATTAGCCGGATCATCTGATCTCTTTCTCCCTTCTTTCCGATTATTTTACGCCGTAATTGAACTGATAACGCTTTTTTTTCTTACACGCAGATGATTTTTATGATACAATTTCTGTCAGTTGAAGTTTTCGGCTTCTGATGCCGAAAATATTAAAGGACGATTGTATCTTTATAATAGCGGTATAAGTAATGATTAAAATTACGAAGATTATTTTCTCGGTAACCGTTTTAGCCGCATTTTCAGCGATTAATGCCGGATTTCTTGTAGATGAAAATCCTGAACCC
>JAKJGA010000041.1 GCA_022704645.1 Spirochaetota bacterium | reverse complement strand
TTTACTGCGCCTGTGCAGTTGAATCTTTGTTTAATGTTTTTTGTGTTTTCTATCCAAGCAGAAGCGGAAAAAGCTTTCATGACGGAACCCGGTTCAAATGAATCCGTTATTGCGAAAAATCTTCTTTCGTCTTCGGATGAAAGTGAAAAATTGTTCGGATCAAAAGACGGATACTTCGCAATTGCAAGTATTCTGCCTGTTTTTACTTCAATTACCGTAATTGTACCGGATTTGGCATTTTTTGAGGTTACTGAATTTTCAAGAGCTCTGTAAGCTCTATTTTGAATGTATCTGTCAATTGATAGAACTATTGATGATCCGTATTTGTCAAAGAGACCGGAACTGGAATTGTTTTTATCCTGTCCGTTTAAAAGATCGTTATAACTGTATTCCAGACCTTCAATACCATTATTTTCAAGAGAGCAAAAACCAGTGATATGTGAAAAAAGATTAGAGTAAGGATATTTTCTGACATCTTCTTCCAGTATATATATACCTTTTAGTTTGGCAGATCTAATGTTCTCTGCTTCATATTTTGATATATTTCTTTTGAGCCAGATAAACTTTTTTTTTCGGCTGATTTTTTCGGATATTATATTTTTTGATTCTGATAAAATTGATGAAAGTTCGGCAGCTGTTTTTTCGGATGACTCTATTTCTTCCGGATTTGCAAAAACGGAAAATCCCGGAACTGATATTGCGATATAATCTCCATTAGAATCTTTAATATAACCTCGTTTTATGAGACGGTTATTGTTTTGCTTTATTGAAATTCTGCTGTCAAAAGAAACAAAAATAACTTTTGCTGAAATAACAACAGCAGCAATAAATACAATAATACCTGTGATCGCAATTCTTCTCTTGAAATGTTTGCCTTCCATCAGCGGATCAGACCTATTCTTGTGAAATCCATATTTTTGATATTTTCCGAATTCCAGAAAAGGAGAAATGCTCTTCCTTCTATTCTTTCGACTGGGACATAGCCGAAGTAACGTGAATCCTGAGAATCTTCCCTATTGTCTCCAAGAAGAAGAATCATTCCTTTTGGTACAATTCCGTCAATTTTCCCGGTCTCGTAAATATCATAGTTAGTCTTCCCGTTTGCGTAAGGTTCATCAAGTTTTTCCCCGTTAAGAAAGACTGAGTCATCTTTTATTTCGATTTTATCTCCCTCAACTGCAATACAGCGTTTGACATATTCTCTTTTTTCATCACCTGGAGAAAGTGGGCGGAATATTACAACATCTCCGCGCTCTATTTCGGGAAATAAAAAAGGTTTTATTTTTTTCGGGGAATCCATGAAAAATAATTTAGGTATGTTCAGTCCGTAGGAGATTTTTTCGGCAAAAATATAATCTCCTTCAATCAGCGTTTCTCTCATTGATGAAGTGGGAATGTAAAATTTTCCGATAAAAAACTGCATAACATGAAAAGCTATTACCAGAGCTATGAATACCGATTCAGCAAGGTCATAAGCGAGATTAAGAAGTCTGTCACCGGGAAGAATTGTTTTTTCAAAAGAATGGTGAAAAGTTTCGTAATTTATCGGTGTAAAAGCGTATAAAGGAATCAAGTAGCGGTTTTCCGCTGTTTTTACATAAAGAAAGCTGCGGAAAATGAATTTGATTGATTGAATATCGCTGATACTGCATGAGTCAGTCTTTCTTGTATTTTCTATACGAAAAATAGAGCCTTCGACTATTATAGCAAATTTTTTATTACTAATCGTCCATAATATGAGGTAAATGGATTTAAATATCCAGTATGTTGTGAGTAATGAGCATAGAAAATAGATTGGCAAACGGGCTGTGATGATTACCGGTGAGGCAGCAGGAATGAAAATGAAGGAGTAAAAAACGAAAAGAGATACAAAAATGCAGATAAATATTTTTTTTACAGCATATTTAAGTTGAAATTCTAATCGCAAATCAACTATTTCGGATTTTATCTCGGCATTTCTGAACATTTCACCCGCCAGCAGACAAAAACAAGAAAATTTGCGATAAAATAATTATTTTTCTTGATTTTGTGGAATTTTATTATATTAGTAACCCAATATCTAATTGGCAGCTTAACAACTGTCCACAATTTTTTAAGATGGAAAAGTTAAAAAAGGGGATAGAGTCGCTTGCTGGAGATGCTTTAGCCGAGCTTATCGCTAGGCTTGAAATTACATCAAAAGCCCCTAATACAATTGCGGCAAAGTTGGGTACTCTTGAGGGCGTTGATAAGCTTTTATCTTCATTATCAGAGAGGGATCTTCACGTTTTCTCCGTAATTGCAAACGGAGATGATGGTGTAACTATAAGCGAACTCGAAAAAGCCAGTCATCTCAAATCCGATCAGATAGAATCTTCAATAGAATCCCTTAAAAATTTTGCACTTGTTTACATTTTTAAAAATAGAAAACATTTAAATAACAAACTTGATAAGCTCCATGTTTATAAACCTGTTTCAGATGTTATTATACCTCAAAATAAACAGTCCGTAGTTGATAAACTCAAAAGTTTGATTGAGTACTCTGAAGCAAATCCTGAGAAAAAAATAAGCCCGGGATTATCAAAAGAAAAAATCAAATTTTTAGAGTCAGTTTATTCTTTCGGAGGAATAATTACACTTCAGGAAGCATATGAAGAATCTTCATCGAAGAAGCTGACTTCTGAGCTTTTTGAACTTCGTGATTCCGGATGTATTGATATTATATCAATACTGGATTTTCCGTATTCCACTGCAATAATTCTGAGAGAAAAGTTTTTCTCATATTTTCACGCTAAGGCCGGTGAAAAAAGATCATTTACCGCATCAAACGGATATCTTGCAATAAACAATATCCTGCGTTCATTTGATATAATTTCTACATATGGACTTTATCTGACACAGCAGGGTGATTTTAGAAAAGTTGACCGGAAAAGACTTTCAGAGGCGTCTTATTCTCTGACAGACTGGAACGGCCAGCAGCTCAGCATAGATGAATCCAGTCAGCTTTCATTGTATTTGATGGATATGCTGAGAATAATATCTCTCAGAAAAGATGCAGTTTTTGCGGATTTGTCTTCAGTCAGCGATGATATTATTTCCCCTGATAAACTGGTTAAAAAGATAATAACCAAGCAGAAAGACCGGTTTGAATGTAACACTGTTTTTTCACCGCCTTTTAAGACGCCTGGAAAATCCGAACTTGAGTCATTCATCAATGCTTTGATCCGCAATTCTTCAGTAAACATATCTCATATGAAAACGCATTTTTTTGCAAGTTCTGTGACTGTCAGTCCCAATTTCCTGAACCGTTTAAATGAATCTCGTCAGATAATTACAGAAAGCTTCATTAATACTTTCCGTTTTCTTCTGCTTCTGGGGCTTGTTGAGGTCAGCGGCGGTGAAATAATTCTCAGTCCAATATACGAAAAGATTACCGGAAAACAGAAAACTGAGCCGGAAGTTAAGAGTCTTTATATTAATCCTGATTTTTCACTTATTGTTCCGAAAGATACCGTCAAACTTGAAGCAATCTATCTGATAGTTGCATATTCCGAATTGCTGAAAAATGATGTTATCATAAATGCAAAGATTACAAAAGATTCGATAATAAAAGCATATAAAAGAGGAATGGAACCTGATGTTTTTTCAGCTAAGCTTGAAATGCTTACGCAGAATCCGCTTCCTCAGAATCTGGCTTTTTTGCTTAAAGAATGGGTCAACCAAACACATAAGATTGATATTTCACTTGTTCATGTAGTGCATACTAATAGAACTGATTTTCTTGAAGAACTTAATAATCATTTTTTTGAAACAAACCAGTTTAAGCAGATATCTGATAATTATGCTATAATTAAGAAGAGCGCTCTCGATGAAGTGATTAAGCTGGCAGAAAAGCACAAAGCTGTCATCACTCTCATGAATGACGAAAGCGGTGAAATGTGATTTAATCATTGTTCATCAGTATAAACTGTTATTTTGTTGGTCTTTTTCCAGTTGATATACTGACTTAGCGCTTCGATTGTTTTTTCATTAACAAAAAACAGATTGTCTTTTAGTTTTACGAGCATCCCCTTGTAGATTGCATATTTACCCTTGTGGTCAACATATCCTAAAGGTTCAACGTTTTTCCAATTTTCACAATTTTTTAATACAGGAATTTTCCTGAGATACAATTCTTTAATTTTTCCGTCCTGAACGGAGTTCCTTAGCAGTTTTTCCCACTCCAAATTCTTACCCCTGATTCGAATTAAACTTTGAAAGTTCTGCTTTTAATTTTTCATTTTCAGCACGTAAGCGTTTTACCTCTGCATGAAGAGCAATAGATTCCTCACGGCTGAGTTCATATGTTCTTTCCTGGGCTTCGAATATTTTTTCGCGTTCAGCTATTTCCTGCGCGGAAAATTCTATAACAGACTGCTGGGCTTTTATTGTGTTATTGGCGTAAATCATTTCCTGATTTCTGAGAGAGTCGAGCATCTCTTCTACATCAAGAACGTTTTTAAGTTCAAAAAGTGATTTCTGATGATGTATCGTAAATTCTTTAATTGCTTCATTTAGATTTTTTTGCTCATCAACAAGATTTTTTTCATACTTAATAATTTTTTCAAGCGCATGTTTTTGCGAATCAGATTCAAAGGGATATTGTTTATGAACTTTTATGAGACTCTGGTAAGCTTCAAGACGGTCTTCTGCTTCTCTTGAAAAAGATTTCATCATAAGTTTGTATTTTTCTATGATTGCTGTTTTTTCAATTAGAATGGCGAATTCTCTTCCGTCTATTGTTTTATCTAAAAATTCCAAATTGAGTATTTCTGAAGATAGTCGTGTCGCGCAATCTATATCTTTCGCATGAACGAGAATATATTTTTGACCTCCCGCAAGGCGGTTGTCGTCTTTAATAATATCTACAAGTTCGGAAAGGTTATTGTAGCTGATATCAATTATAAAAATATTGCCATTTTCTGATGAAATATTTTCATTCTGAAAAGAAGTTATGATATTAAGGTCGAGACCGGCTTTTTGTATCTGATCCGAAATGCCGGTTGCTGATGATTTGTCAGAAAAATACCAAATATCTACTTTATCCATTTCAACTCCATATGACAATAAATGCGCACTATTTCAGAAAATATCATTGAATAATAATATCAAGAACTTTTTCAACCATTAAATCAATTAAAAAGACGAAAAAAATGTTCTTGCCAAATATCGAGGGTTTTTTTGTGTGTACATCTTCGGAGAGTTATGATTAAAATTATTAAAGTGAAACATGTATTTGTATGCCTTCTGTTCTTTGCTTTTCATTGTGCCGGTCAAAGTAATGATTCTAGAAAATTTGAAGATATAATTTCGGATGCCGTTGTTGAATTACCTTCAGCTGAATTAACAGAGTCTGATTTTTTTAAATCTATAGACAACTTATCAATTATTCGTTCATTTCAGGTTCAGGAGCAGATAGACTGGTATCTCGGTTATGATTATGCCGGAACTGTTACTGCGTTTGAACGGTCGCAGAAATATATACCTGCAATAGAAAATATATTTGAAAAAGAAAAGGATCTTCCATCTGAACTGATATATTTACCTCTTCTTGAAAGCGGCTTCAGTCCTGTTGCTGTATCAAAGTCCAATGCAAAAGGCTTGTGGCAGTTCGTCAGTGTAACGGCTGAGGAGCTTGATTTAATGGATGATTCATATGTCGACGAAAGAAATGATATCCGAAAATCCACAAAAGCAGCTGTAAGACATCTTAAATATCTATATTCAATTTTTAAAAATTGGGAGTTCGCGCTTGCGGCTTATAACGGAGGAGCAGGTTATGTCAGAAGCATTATGTCGAAAAATCCCGGTATGAATTACTGGCAGCTTGCAGAAGCGAATAAATTTAAAAGAGAAACAGCTCTTTATGTTCCAAGATTTGCTGCACTTCTTATCATCCAAAAACATCTAAAATCAACAACCATATATCCTAAACTGTCTGATTTGAAATATAATTATATGAAAGTCACTATCGAAACGCCTGCGACTATTTCGGATGTTTCAAAGTCTTTTGGTATAAGCGAAAAAAAAATACGTGAGTTCAATCCTCAATTAAAAGGAAATGTTATACCGCCTTATTACAAAACTTATTCTTTACTTATACCGGATTCGGAAAGTATAGCAATGTTGAATTAAGAAATATCTTAAAATATATAGAATCATGTTTATCTGGGCGAATTCGGGATTTTAAAGACGGTATTAGATAATAGAAAACACGGAAAATATTGAGTTTCTTATGTTATTGATATATGCCAAGCTAATAAAATAAGTTTCAATTATCATACGTTTTATGGAACTGCCTTCTGCTTGTATCAAAACGGAGTTGATAAATCTACAAGGCAATTGAATAATGTTTTAAATGAAACTTTTAAAAGTAAATCAATTGCGGGGTGATATGAATACTGATAAAGAGAATTCCCTTGGATTATTGCTATATGGATTTTCCGCTGCAGAAGCCGGTTTACTTAAAGAAAAGACAGAGAGTTTTCATGAATCTGATATTATATTTTTATCCGCATCAGAGAGAGAAGAGTTTACTGTTAAAGATATCCTGAATATGTCGGAACATTCTTTCGGGCAAGCTCTTGATGAGAGATTTATAATGTTTCTCGGATTTCATGATGATTTAATTATGAAATTTATGAAATCGTTCCCTTCAAACATAAGACGTCCGATTTTTTGCGGATTGACAAGTTCAAATATTGAATGGAAAGTCAGTTATCTCATGAATCATTTAATTGAAGAAAAACGGAAGTTTGAGAAAGTGTCTGATGATTGAATCGATATATGATATTGAAAAATATTTTAAAGCGGAAGTAGTTTCGCATTCATGCAGTTACTTTCCGGATAAAATTTCAACTTCAGTAGTCTTTTACAGCAGTTCAGGCCTGCCGCCTGAAATTGTTGATTTTATTTTATCTGCTGGCTATCGAAGATGCGACAATGTTTATTACCGCAACATTTGTCATCAATGTAATGCTTGTACTTCTTATCGCATAAAAATTAAAGAATTTCTTCCAAACCGTTCACAGAGAAGAAACATTATTTCTAATTCTGATTTACAGGTTTCTTTTCATAAGTTAAGTCTTTCGGAAAGCAAAAAGCTTTTATACCGTGATTACTACAGAGAAAGGCATTCTGAAGAAAGTTTTCTGGGCTCTTGCGCGAATGATGCTCAGATTGATGATATTATGATTTCGCAAATGTTTTCAGACTTCGGTAATTCAGCCGAATGTGAAGTAACTAAAGAATCAGGAAGAATAGTTTCGTTCAGTACCGTTGATTTTGGAGAAAGATCGATGTCGGCAGTATACACTGCTTATGACCCATTTTTTATAAAGAGAGCTCCCGGTATATTTGCAGTTCTTTCAATGATTGAAAAGTGCAGAGAAACCGGCTTTGATTATCTTTATCTGGGCTTTTATATAAAGAATCACCCGAAGATGAGCTACAAGTCATCTTTCGGATATTCTCAAATTCTTGATGACTGCCAATGGATTGATTTTTAATCCTTATAGATATCCTCTTTAAGACTATAAAGTATTCCATTTGCAAGTCCGACAAATATATTGTTGCCCATTGCTGAAGGTGCAGTGCTGACTCTTGTATCAAATCCGAAAGTCCATGCGATTTTGCCCTCTTTCGGGATGGACATTGAATAAAGAGTATTGCCCGCTGAAATGTACATGATAGAATCAACCAAAAACGGCTGATATATTTGAGAAGAAGATAATTTTTTATCCCAAATTTTTTCACCGGTAATGCGGTTAAGCGCATAAAAAGTACCGGTTGAATTACCCAAAAACATGGTATCGTCAATTACGAGCGGAGTTGTAGATATGTTCGATTCCGATTTAAACCGCCATAATTCTTTTTCTTCATCAATTGATACAGCATATAAAGTGCCGTTGATCGTCGGAATATAAAGAATATTTCCAGATATCATAGGCGAGGCATTGGCAATTCTGCTTTCTGTTTCAAAAAGCCATTTTTGATTTCCATTAGACCTTTGCAGAAAAAGTACCTTTGATTGATCTGTGCCGGCTATCAGATAATCTTTTTTGTCATAGTATGCAAGAGATGAGTATACACCGCCTGATAATTCTTTCCTGTAGTTAAGATTTCCATTATGACTAAAAGAGTAAAGGTATCCGTAAGTAGTTGCAAAATAAATATACTTATCTATTAAAAGAGGTTCTGTTTCAAATAGAATAGGACCTTCAATTTCTTTTTTCCAGAGAATCTCTCCTTTTTCGGCATCAATTGAATAAAAGTTGCTGTTGACATCTATAATGAAAATTGAATTTTTATAAATAACCGGCCGTGATTTTATTATAGCATCAAGATTTATTTTCCACTTAAGAGTGCCGTTGAAATTATGTGAAAAAAGAGTCTTGTTTTCCGACATAGAGATTATGGATTTATCAGTTATCAGCGGGCGCATTAATTGACTAAGACTGCTTGCAAAAGTCCATCGTATACGGTATTGAGCGGAGTCTTCCACCAAATTGATCTGAAGTTTGCGTTTTTCATCTTTTGTAAGAGAAATAGACTGTTTGAACGTTTCGTAACCGAAAGCCTTAATTAGAATTGCTAAACTTTTACTGTGTTCGGCATTGATTTTTACTGATTGTTTGCCCGCAAGTTTTCCGTCTATATATATATCCGCATGTCTTACCTTGGTTATAATCTCAAGTGATGTTTCATTTTTTTTGATTTCAGTTTTAATTGGTTCTGCGGCAACTGTTCCGCCGAGGATTTTTCCGTCAGTTTTTGCCATGTCAACAGTCAATTTCGTTTTTTTGCTGATATTAAATGTATTAACATTACTTACAGAAAGTTCATTTTGTCCCGAATCATATGTTTTAACTTTCCAAAAATACTGACCGGGATGCAAACTTAAAGCAGGAGTTGAGTTTGTGTTGAAAGTTTTTCTGAAGACAACAGCTAGAAACTGTGAATCTTTTGATATTTCAAGACTGTAAGCGACTTCCGGAATATTTGTCCATCCGAAAGGAATTTCCGCTGCAGTCTCTGTTTCTTCTAGTTCTTTAGCAGTGTTGTTTGCCGGGAATGAAAGATTTGGAGCTTCTGCATCTATTAGAGAAAATTTGCGAATTTCAGAGTAAGCTGTTTCTTTATCGGGATTGTCTTCTTTTACCTTCCAGTAATATGTTTGTTTTTTAAGATTTCCTTCTATTTTGATGTAGTTGGTATCTGTTTTGCCTGAAAAAATTATGTCGGAAAAAGCTTCATCGGATGCAACAACAACTTCATAGCGTGCGATTGAAGGATCCTGTTTCCAGCTGAGTGTTATTCCGTTCTTTTCTGCTGTCGCTGAGCCGAATTTTGCATTGTCCGGAACCTGAAGAGTAGGAGGTACAGCCTCGGTTCTTTTGGATACTTTGAATAGAGCAGGGCGGCTTTTTGATTCATAGCCGCTGAGTGAAGCAATGTTAATTTTAGTTTTGATTCTCCAGTAATATTTTCCTTCAGGAATATCGTCGAGCGCAATCTGTGTTTGAGCTGTCTGAATCGATTTTATTACAGATGAAAAAGTTTCATCTTCGGATATTTCAAGAATATAACTGGATGCAATTTCATTTCTGCTCCATCTGAAGTTTATTAAAGGAAGAGCTGAATCGAAATAAACTGAAGAATTATTTGCAGGATTAGCGGGATATACCGGTGTATCTTTTATAAGCAGAAGTCTGCGGGTTTCGCTTAAAACTATATCACCGCCCGCAGTTTTGCTTTTAATTCTCCAGAAATATCTTCCTTCGAATAGTTTTAAGGATTTCTGATTTTTATATGTTTTGAGATTTTCTGAAAAATCACGTTTTGTTGATATTTCGATAGATGAATTGAGGTTTTCTTCTTCTGAATGTGAAAATGCAACATTGAAGCTGTTTATATCGGAAATAATTATTTTATTATTTTCAGGAGAGTTTAAAATAATTTGCTGTTCAATCAACTGCGGATTGTTTGAGTTATTGGCGATCATAAGCATCTGATTTTGACCGACGGCAACTTCTCCGCCAGGAGTAATATATTTAGCACTTCCTGAAGATACAGACATATTGATGTCTGATGATGACGATTTAGAAATCTGAGCATCGGCAGATTCTAGTGCGATGATGGAGTTGCCTGATTTGATATTCAACTCGGTATCCGCCGAAGCGCCGGATCTTTGTGCAAAAATTGAACCTTGTTCAAAGTTAATATCTATTTTATTTCTATCCTGAGAAAATAAAATTAATGAATTTTCGTCCATGTTTATATCGGTTCCGTCAGATAAATGAACTACTGCTTCTGAGCCTTCTTCGGTTTTAATTGAATCATTGTTGTAGACTGGTGAATTTTGTTCAATAGTCGACCAAATGGCTTGTTTTGAATATTTACGGAGAGCGCTTTTTTTCTTGAAAGATACAGTTCCTATCTGTTTAGAATTTTCGGCTTTCAGATCTTTGTTCAGATCAGAATAAAGAAGTACCGAGAATACGGCAGCTGCGGTAAAACTTGAAAAGACTGCAATAATATCAGAAAAAATAGAATTCATACCATTACCTATTTGTGAGTTCTCGTGAACACTCCGTCCCAAGCAGAATCAGGAGGAGTAATCTTGTAAAGCTCGCATCTTTCCGCAAGCATTCGGGCAGATTTGTCTTTGCGGCCCTTAGCTTTTTCACTTTCAGATAATTTGGCTATTGCAGAATCCCATTCCCTTGCCAGATAAAGTTTAAATCCTTCTTCGTATAGTTTTACGTGATCGACTAAGTTCGGAGTTGCGTCGGTTTTTCTGCATATCAGCTCATAAAGTTTTACGGGTTCATTTTTACCCTTAACTCTTACAAGATCAAGTTCACGGGTAAAGCAAGTCCCGCCGGTATGATCTTTTATCATTTCAGTGATAAGAATGTTCGTTCCGTAATCTTTGCCTGCGGCTTCAAGACGCGCTGCGAGGTTGACGGTATCACCCATCATCGTGTAGGAGGCGAGGGCGTCTGTTCCCATGAAGCCTACTTTTGCAGGTCCCGTGTTGAGACCTATTCTTATATCCATTTCTCTTGCTTCAGAAATATATGCGTTTTTTGATTTCCAGAAAGCGCGCAAGTCGTGAAGTTTTGCTATCATATCTATGGAAGCAAGACAGGCTTTAGTCTGATGATCTGAAACATCTACCGGAGCATTAAAAATTCCGACTATTGCATCACCTATATATTTATCGAGGACTCCGTCATAGTTTTTGAGAATTATTGTCATTGAAGAAAGATATTCGTTCAAAAGAGAGGCGAGATCTGCCGACTGAAGTTTTTCACTGATTGTTGAAAAACTCGCGACGTCGGAAAAGAATGCTGTAATTTCTTTTTCTGAACCGCGCTTTAAAGCGCCAAGATCTTTCATTGCTTCATTAACTACAACCGGATCTACCATGTTCCCGAGAATGTTTTTAACTTTCTCACGTTCTTCCAGTCCCAGTCCCATGTGAACAAACGAACCGGTTAACTGACCGATTTCATCTCCGGAAGAAGGTTTGATTTCTACTCTGAAGTTTCCCTTCTCGATTTCATTGGTGGCATGCAGAAGTTTTAGCAGAGGAGTCGAAAATGTTTTCGCGAAAAAATATACGAAAAGAATTGCGACGGAAAGAGTGATTCCCAGTATGTAAACGTTGATTCTTTGAATAGCGTAAACGCCTTCAAAAGCTTTACTTTCCTCTATAGTTGCGATTATACCTATTCCGCCGAATCCGATCTTGCTGAATGAACCCAAATGGGTTTTTTTATCAGAATCAGAATAGCGTATGGTGCTGTTCGGTGATTTGCTCTTGAGCATTTGCTGAACTATCGGAGATTTTATGAAGTTTCCGTGGTTGAGTACTATTGCTGCATCATGATGTGCAAGTACTTCTCCGTCTCCGTTTACCATAAATGTTGTCGTACTGTCTGAAGTCTGAGCAAATGAAGGCAGAAATCTTTCGAGTTTTATATAGCATGCAAGTGTTGATTCAACTTCTCCATTGTCGCTTTTTTTAAATGGAAAAGATATTGCAAGTACAGGATTTTTGAATCCTCTTGAAACATTAAATGCCATAAATTCATTTGAAAAAGCCCTCAAGAAGGAATCGGAAAACTCCTGATTTATTCTGTTGAAATCATCAATGGA
>JAKJGA010000040.1 GCA_022704645.1 Spirochaetota bacterium | reverse complement strand
ACCTTGTCCTGAACCCATTTTTTAACATCGTTTAACACTTTCATTCTTTCTCTCTCCAATTCATTCATTATTTCATGATAAAGACCGTCATATTTCTCAAACCGCTTGTCCGAAGATCCTAAAGCGGCAAACAACTCTTCAATGCTGGAAACGTCAGATAAATCATCCGCTGTTCCTGTCAATATTAGTATTGGTAAACGTATATCCGATGCCCTGTCAAGACAGAATTGAGAATTTTTGTAAAGTTCGTCAAAAAGCCTTACTGAAATTCTATCGTGAATTAACTTATCAGACTTAATTTTTTCAATTTCTTCTTTATCTTTGGTAAGATTTTCCGGCGATACATTAGTCGAAAAAGAAAATGAATCCGAAAAAACCGAAGCAATCCTGGCGCCTAAAAGAAAAAGAGAAGAATTTTTATTAGAAGGCTTTACTAAAGGCGATAAAAGAACCAAACCGGAAAGATCTCTCTGATAAACAAGAGAATAACGAAGAGCAATCATTGCGCCAAAGCCTTCTCCGACAAGAAAAACAGGTACTCCGGGATATTTCGCTGAAATAGAATTCATGAGACATTTAATATCATAAACAAAGGTTAAAACAGTATCAGAATCACCTCGTTTGCCTTCTGATTTTCCATGACCGCGAAAATCAGCAGCATAAAATGAAAGGTTTTTATTTTCGAAATAAGATATCATTGAAGAAAAACGATTAGAATGACCGCCTAAATCATGCAGCAAAACAAAAAGAGCTTTGGTTTTATCCGAACGCCAGGCTGAATAATAAAGTTTTGTCGCGTTTTTCCCGCTATATAAACCGTTTTCAATAAGATATCCAGCCATTCAATTCCTCCGGAACAAGATTGAATCTCATCCCTATAAAACGTGAAAGACTATATTTCTTTTTGTAAATAACTATTTACAAAAATACATTTTTTTTACAAAAAAATTCGGATCAGCTGAATTGTTTGGATATCTCTCTTAATAAAATATCAAGTTGAAATGGTTTAGGTATATACAGATCAACGAAATCTTCACCTGATTTTATGTTCAAGTTCCATCCGGAAAAAAGAACAGTTACAGCAGAAGGCATTAGCTTTTTAACTTCAGCTAGTAATTCAAGCCCTGTTTTACCGGGAATGCCATAATCGGATATTACCAAATCGAACTTCTGCAAACCTATCTCTTTTTCTGCAGAAAAACTATCAACACACAAAGTAACTCTGTTCCCTGTATTATCAAAAAGCTCACGCAGTACTTCACGAAGAGCGGCTTCATCTTCAATTATGAGAACATCCAGATCGCGAAGACGGTGCACTTCATCTTTTGAAGATAAAATTGCTTCTTTTGAAATCATTTTCGCCGGTATTGAAACCTTAATCGATATGCTGTCTGCAGATTCTTCTTCAATTACACGGAGATGTGCAAGTTCAGCCAATCTGCGGATTTCAATATCCGATAGATATTCATTTTCGTAACCATGACTTTTCTTTTTTGCCGATACAGAAAAAATATAATCCGTACTCTGACGAATATCGACCTCTATCTCTCCATCCTGTTCTATATAATTAGCTATACGGAAAATCATCGAAACGAATATTTCACGCAAAAGTTTAATGTTTCCGGTTATTACACCTTTTACAAAAAAATGTTTTGAAATTTTTACATCACGGATCTTATCTCGCTCTTCGACCTTAAACTGCATTTTTGAAAATTCTACGGCGTCATCAATCAATGAAAGAATTTCTTCTGATGATTCCTCTTCGTCATCAGAGGTTTCTCCGACAAAATCCTGAATACGTTTAATCTGACGGGCTCCGTCATTTGCAGAATCATAAATTGATTTTAAGCCGTCCAATAGAACATCTTTTTCAGTCTGCTGCATCATCATTTGTGAACGGTTCATAACTATATTCATAATATTGCTGAATGAATGCAAAAGACCCTCAAACATGTCACCGAGAATATTTTCACGGTTTTTGCTCGTTAATCGTTTTTCCAGATTACTGATAACAGTAGTATCCTCAAAAAGTATTTCAACCGCGACAATACGTCTCTCGCTCATAATGCTGTAAAACACAGCATTAGCGTATTTCTTCTCGTTTTTACGCGTAACAATCTTTATGTCATTAAGCCGCTTAAAGACAGAAAGTCCGCCGAGAACATCCTTAACCGAATTTTTTATACGTTCTGCATCATAAGCTGTAAATATTTCATAAAATTTGGAAGAATCAGAAAAAAGTTCATCCTTGGGAAATCCGGTAATCCTCTCAACTGACGAACTTACCATTGTAATATCGCCTTCAGAATTTAACCGCACAATCGGAAAAGGAGAAAACTCAAACAAATTCTGGTTATCAGAGGAAAGAGGATCAGACATAACAGACTGATCAAAAGATACAGCCCGGTCATCAACGCGCTTGAAGAAAGCAAGAATGCCCGGAAGACAACTATCCAGATTCATAGGATACAGATAAATCTCGACAGGAATCTGCGTGTTATCAGCTCCTTTTAATACCGCAAAACAGCGTGTATCCACACCGGAAAGCGCTTTATGATATGAAAGCGCAATCTGTCTGCGGTACTCGCTGTATAGCGGGAGAGATACATCGAGAGCTATTGTATTCTCATTATCAGAATCAGACGAAAATATTTCGGAAAATACAGTATTTTTAAAAATAAGATCTCCGGATATGCTTAATACGCATACCGGAAATTTCAATTTATCAAAAATATCGTATCCCACAATGTTACCGCCGTCAGTTAACTGTTCTGCAGTTTATTATAAACTTTTTCTTTGCAGGAATATCAAAATCACCAAGATCTTTTTCGCTTATAACTGCAGAGTTGGCATAAAACTTAACTTTAACATTATGTTTACCCGGATCAATTCCGGCAAGAGCTAGCTGAAAATTTGCCGGCAGGGTACTCCAGCAACGGAGATCGGGTTCAATCTGCATAATTAAACCTGCTCCGACAATTCCCCCGGTAATTGCACCTATTAGTCCGGCTACCCCTTTTGTCTTCTTGCTTGACTTGGCAATTTCTTTCGCGACTTTACCGGCAATAACCGCAGTAATAGCTTTAACAACAATTCCGGCCGCTACTTTTGTTTTTATTGTAGTATATTTCTCTTCAAGGGTTTTCAAAGAAGTATCTGCAATGTTTTCAAGCATATAAGAACGGGCTTTTTCTACTCCGTCAATTTCCAGAGTCAGATAGTCCGATTTAGCAGAGCGGCGCTGATATCTTGGGATGGGATTTTCAACCGTTGCAAGTACAGCAAGAATAGCTGCAAAAGTTACACCTTCTTTTGTCTTAAGAGATGCAGAATCAAATGCAAGCCGCAAAGCAATACGCATTGATTCGTCATCCAGAATCTTTCCACGGGAAACTTTAATTGGAGACATTCCGTTTTGAAAAATAACGACAACCTGAGACGGAGAATCACCATAATTACCGAATCTGGCTTTCCATGTCTGATATTCGTCATCATACTTCAACTTTCCGGACAAACGTACAAGATCCCTTTTTACAAGCGGATTGGAAGGATCAAGCTGATAAATCTGTTTCATTTCAATATAGGCATACTCAAGATCATCCGTATCATTTGAAGCATCTGCAACTGCTTCAAATGCCACAGCTGTCAGATATTTTGCCATTATATTCTGTTTGAACTGGTTTAATCCCTCCGACTTAAAAGAAGTAAGAAGATCATTAACCCGTTTAAATTCTACTCTCGCGGAATCATTCTGATCAAGCATCAGAAAATTCATCCCCGCATACATATGAATCAAAACCCGCTCAAAATCTTCACCGCGGTAGTTTGTTTTTGTATCATTTGTAAGCAATGCAATTGATTCCTGAGAAATACTTATAGGAATTTTTTTCGCGAGTTCACCCGCTGAAAGAAAAAGCTTATTGCTGTTCTCATAATCAAGAGCAACATTAAGCATAGTACCGCATTCCATCTGGGCAAGCAGCTGATCCCTTCCGGAAGAATTTGCCGAAGGTAGAAGCTTTCTTGCAGCATCTTTAAATTTCATCTGATTAAAAAGCTTGTTAGCTTCAACAATATCTTTGTGGAACTTCGTGCTGCAGGAAAAAAGACATATAACTGCCACAAACATTAATAATCTTGGTAACTTCAGCATAATAAATCTCCTTTTTTTACTCTTTTACTAAAAGGAAATTTTAGTATTTTTGCTGGTTTTAAGAAATTCTTTCTGCTCCTGCCACATAATAATTCCTGTCTTAAGATTATAAAGTTTCAGTGTAACAACAAGATACTGAACATTTTTACCTTTAACAGTTCTTACATTGTCACGAACATCTCCGGTAAGATACATATTAGGCGATTTCAAATATCCCATAGGAACTGCACTATCCGGATCAATCATACCGCTCATTCCTTTTTCCATTTCTTCAAGGGCTTCAGCTGTCAGCGAATCATCAACAAAAGATATTCTTTTCTTGATAAGCTGTGTAACGATTTCTTCAGAAATCATTTTGGTATCAATATGTTCTGATGTTTTATTCTGGAATTTCTTTACCTGAAGGAATGCAGGCTGTTTCCATTCATCTTTGAGATAAGAATAAATCGAATCGACCATCATTGAAGTGGTCATTTTAATTTCTTTTGGACCCCATTCTGCCGAGCCTTTATCCTTACTCGCATCACCATACTCAACCGTTGAACCGCAGGCAGAAAAAATCATGGAAATAAACAGAATCGAAGTAAATGCAAAAATCTTTTTCATATCAAAACCTCTTCAATTATTATTAAGAACTTATTATTAACCCGAAATCATCAGGCAATTCATCAGTAACAGAAACTTAAACTTTGTTACTATTAATGTCAACAAACAATTTGGAAGGATAAAAAGTCGTATTTTTGAACAAAATCATGAATTTTGACGTATAGCTTCTATTATTATAGTTAGATATTCATTCATTCCAGGAGAAAAAAACAAAGGATGAAACTCTTCAAGCTCAATTTTCTTTATATAAACATCTTTTCCGTCATAATAAAGCGATTCAGCACATGATATCTCGCCTGATAATACCGAAATAAAGTCATCAAGCCGAATAAAACAAACAGCCTCAACCTCACCGTCAGAAAAAGAGTAATCATCAATTTCTATATTCGAATTCATTATCCAGATGTGCTGAAATTCACGGTGGAACAAATCCATTTGAGGTATTTTTTCCTCATAACGGAAATATCCCAAATCAGTAAGTTCTTCGTCACTAACATCAATACCCAGTTCTTCTGACGCCTCTTTCTGTATTTTGCCTTCATTGAGACCAAAAGGAACATGACCTCCGACGGAAATATCAAGAACAGACGGATAAAGATCTTTGCGACTGGACCGCTTCTGAAGAAGTATCCAGATTTGTCCGGCAATGATTTTATAAATCCACAGATGAACACCCTCGTGAGGGATTCCTTCCTTATGAGCAACAGACCTGTCAACCGGTATACCGAGAGGTTTTCCGGTTAACCAATCCCATTCTTCAATAAATTCCTGTTTTGTTTTTGAAATCACATTAAGCTCTTTAGAATAATTATAAATAATGCAAATATCTGCGCAAACAAAAAAAAAGCGGGGAAACCCCGCTTTTTCAGCCCGCAAGAAGTTCAATCTTTCTAGGTTTAACTTCTTCTCGTTTTTTCATAGTCACAGAGAGAACACCATTTTCATATTTCGCCGTAACTCCGTTCGGCTCAATGTCAGCACCCAAAGTGAACCCTCTGTAATAATCCCCGCCGGAAAACTCTCTATATTTAATTGTCTCACTGGAATTTGCGTCTTCAGAGAATTTTCCTTCAATTTCAAGCTTTCCTTCACTCAAAGTGATGGAAATATTTTCTCTCTTTACTCCAGGCATATCAAGTTTTATGTTATATTCATTTTCATTCTCAGCTATATCTGCAGCCGGAGAAATTTTTCTGTTAACCAATTTTTCACTCATATTCCCTCCTTAAAGAATCTCAATCTTTTTAGGTTTAGCCGCTTCACTCTTTGAAAGCTCAACAGTCAAAATTCCATCAGTGAGCTTCGCACTCATTTTATCCCTATCAAGCTGATAAGGAAGCTTAACAGTCTTCTTAAATGCTCCGGAAGCACGTTCCCTGCGAAGAAATCTTCCTGATATCTCTTCACTCTTAGGTTCAGCTTTGATAACAAGATAATTATCAACAACCTCCAGTGAAATGTCTTCACTAGTCATGCCCGGAACAATAGCTCTGACCACTATTGAATCTTCTTTTTCATAAACATTGGTCAAAGGTCTTTCACGGTAAACTGATTCATCAGATACCGCCGAATCAAAAGCTTTAACCAGATCGTTAATCATACTGTAAACAGGATACATACTTTCCTCCTCAATTTATCATTATTCTTGTTTTATTTTCTTCTTTTTCAGTTTTAGGAATAATCAATTCCAAAACCCCGTTTTTAAACTCCGCCTTTATCTCTTCAGCCTTAACAGATTCCGGAACGCGGAATTTTCTTTTAAATTCACCGGAACTCCTTTCGTGAACATGATATTCGCCTTCATCATGCTCTTTTTCGCTTGAACGTTTAGCCACAACAGTCAGATAACCATTCTCAATACTCACATCCAAATCCTCTTTCTTAACTCCCGGAAGATCAGCCTTCAGAGTAAAGGAATCTTTGTTTTCAACCAGATCGACATTGAAAAGCTTTTCTTCTGCTTTGAAAACATCAGGAAAACTCCAGAAGTCATCGAATAGTTTTTCGATCGGAGTTTCGTGTTTTGTTATGTTCCACATAATGACCTCCTTATTTATATATTACTGTTAGCACTCATATTTATCGAGTGCTAACAGTAATATATCTAAAGATCACTAAATCGTCAATATCTGAAATAAATTTTTTTGATTTTTTGTTAAATAATAGAATCAGAGGGGATAAATAAAAAAGTTAAGGAAAAACAGGTATCCGGAATCATTTATAGTGATAAAGCTCTTCTATCTGCCTCACCACATATTTCTTTGCATCATCACGGGAAAGCTGAGACTTAAAACCGGCCGCATTCTTATGTCCGCCGCCGCCGTTGGAAATAGCGATTCCAGACACATCCAAATCGCCCTTCGTTCTCATGCTGACTTTAAGAGGACCCTCTACATCCTGTTTCAGAAGAACCGAAACCTGCACCTCCGCTACGGAAAGAGGAAGATTGATGTTGGTCTCACCCTGTGAAAAATCCGCACCTGTCTCCTTCAGCATTTCAGGAGTAAGATGCATCAGAATCATCTTTCCATCAAGATAAACCTCAACTGTTGAAAGAATTTTTGACTTCAATAAAAAAGCTGAAAGCTCATTTATATCAAAAATTCTTTCGTGAATTTCAAAAGGCTTTATTCCGGTAGAAAGAAGCTTCGCTACAGCAAGGTGAGTACGCGGCGTAGTTTTTTTGTATTTAAACCCGCCTGTATCGAAAAGCAGTCCCGTATATAAGGCTTGGGCGGCATTTCTTGTAAAATCATGGCGGTAGTGATCCATTATAAAAAAAACAATCTCACTGGCACTCGACGCTTCAACCATGACGAAATGCGTATCAATATAATCTTCTCCGCCCTCGTGGTGATCAATGATGAATATTTCATTTACATGGGCAGACAAGAGAGTGTACGCTGCGCCGGTATTTACAAAATTGTTAGTATCAAGAACCACAACGGAATAGTCAGAAATATCATCCGGCAGAGAAAAATCCGAGGCGATATTGATAACAGAATTCACATCAAGAAAACAAAGCTTATCAGGCGTAGGATCACCGTTTACCACAAAAGATTTTGTGCCAAGAGAATCCAAAAGTTCTTTAAGAGCGATTTCCGCACCTATCCCGTCGGCATCCGGAGATTCATGAGTCGTAATTATTATCTTCTTGTTTTTTTCAAAAAACTGAATTACATTATCCAGACCGCTATTCATGATTCTCCGTATTTTATTTCAATAATGGATATCCCATCTCCTCACGTATCTGAACATATCTTTCTGCGCATTTTCTTGCCATATTTCTAACCCGGGTGATATAACCGACCCTTTCCGTTACAGATATAGCTCCTGCAGCATCAAGCATATTAAAAGCATGCGAACATTTCAGTACAAAATCATATGCAGGAAGTACAACTTTAGGCTCTTTATCCAAAACAGAATTGCATTCCTTTTCAAAAAGATCAAACAGCTGAAAATACATCTTGGGATCACTCATGCTGAAGTTGTAATGCGAGAATTCGTATTCACTTCTAAAGTGTACATCCCTGTAATAAATATGATCATTCCATTTAATATCAAAAACACTATTAACGCCCTGAAGGTACATGCAAATTCTTTCAAGACCATAGGTTATTTCAACCGGAATCGGACTAAGCTCAATGCTTCCGCACTGTTGGAAATAAGTAAACTGCGTTATTTCCATTCCGTCAAGCCATACTTCCCAGCCAAGACCGGCTGCACCAAGCGTCGGAGACTCCCAATCGTCTTCAACAAAACGCACATCATGTTCATTTAAATTCAGCCCCAGATAACGGAGTGAATCAAGGTATAAATCCTGTATATCTGACGGAGACGGCTTCATTATTACCTGATATTGATAATAGTGCTGAAGCCGGTTTGGATTCTCGCCGTATCTTCCGTCGGTAGGTCTACGGGAAGGCTCAACATAGCACACATTCCACGGCTCAGGACCGAGAGCACGGAGAAAAGTTCCCGGATTAAATGTACCGGCACCTACTTCCAAATCGTATCCCTGGATAACTATGCATCCTTTCGAGCTCCAATATTCATTAAGTTTTGCAATAAGATTTTGAAAATGCATTTTTGAATCCTGATTATTTCAAATTTTCGATATTCTTCATCTGAGTATTATATGCGTCTATTAAAATATCATGAAGTTTCTTAAAATTATTAGCATCCGCCAGATTAAAGTAAGAAAGAACATCTTCGTCCACTATCTCAAAACGGTATTTACCTATTTCAGCTTCACAAAAAACATGAGCCAGATATACAGTATAATTGAGCGATTTGTTTTTGTCATTAACCATATGAGGCTTACGGTGATATTCAATCGCTTCGGAAAGGTCATCATCAAAATGCCAGCGCTTGACAATCAGACTGCCGAGTGTGGAAATGCTGATACCTAATGCAATTTCCTCAAGAATATCCACTTCCGTCTGGGTTTTATTTCTAGTAATTTCAGCAAGCTTTTGAGCTGTTTCTTTTTTAATTGAAAGAAGCAGTATTCTTCCAATTTTCGAAAGCAGCGCAGCCAGATAAGCTTTTTCCGCGATTTTTGCATTTTTCAGCTGAATTGCTATTTTATACGCATAGAAAGCTTTTTTATAGGACTCCATCCAAAGATATTTGAATTCCTTAAAATGATTATTAACTATCTCATCAACACCGCTGGCCATTGCTATGGATTGTATTCCGTTTAATCCGATCAAAACAGAAGCTTCTTCTATTGAGGAAATTTTCTTTGAAGTTATATATCCGGCGGAATTAGCAAGCTTTAAGATAGAAGCAGACAAACCAGGATCTCTTTTAACGAAGTCTGAAATGTGTTTAATCGTAACATCAGGATTTTTGCACATATCTATCAGAAGCCTTGAATTCTCAGGAAAAGCCGGAATATTTTCAACAGCATTATTAATTTCCTGAGCTATTTTTCCGCGTATTTCTGCCGAATCAGTTCTTCTGCTTAAAGAAAGTGAAAAGATAGTCGAATTATCCTTTCGGTGCACAATAAACTTGCTCGCATCGAATCCGGCGTTACGGAAAACCATGGAGGCCATGATCAACCCCAAACCGGCACCTTCTGAATCATCCAGAGTATCTCCGAAAGCCTCGGAAATATTAGAATAATGCCTGGCTTTTTCAATCCTCGAATTAATTCTTTCAATTTCTTCCGGAACAATAGGCGTATTATTCCAGACTGAAATTATATAATCAGAGTTTCTGTTTTCAAAATAAATTCTGACTTTATAATCCGATGACTGAATTGCAAGCATAAGATCCCCGTCAGGCCGGAGAACAGAGGAACTGAATGAAGTCATTCCTTCATTATAATCCTTTCTGATATCAAGATTCATTCTTTGAAAAAAAAGACGCTTGGCATTAGCTTTAACTGCATTGTTGATTAGTTCTTTCAAAATGGTTATCAGAACATCACGAGAATATAAAAGGTCGGCATGAGAAAGAAAACGCCGCAGAATCCGAAGAAAGCAGGCTTCAGCATCAGCATCAAAAACCTGAAACTCCAAATAAAATAACTTTCCCTCGGTTATTGCGAGAGTATAATCTTCTGCAGAAATAAGTGCTTTCATAATCAACCGCCAGACAACACTAAATATACAATAAGAATATCTCAAGCAATATTTTATAAGCATAACTGTTCAATTATTTGAGTTGACAAAGTGTCTCAATATCGGATTAAATAACTCTATTGGTTGTTTATTTCACTGCACTGGGCATATTTGTTGCAGTCCGGTATTTGTTATATTCGGAGAAATTATGAAGAGTAAGCATGATTTCCCGTCCCTGAACTCAAAGCAGGCTGACGGGATCAGACCTAATGGAATACCTTACAAAGTTCTTGTTGTTGAAGATCAGGAATTCCAACGTAAACAAATTAAACAGATTCTGGAATCCGAAAAATATGAAGTCATCGCCGATGTCGCAAACGGCCGCGATGCCTTGAAAATCATTGAAAAGCTTGGCGGAAAAATTGATCTGATAACGACTGATTTAGATATGCCTATTCTTGACGGATATGCTCTTCTTTTTGAACTCAAAAACAATCTCAAATATCCGATAAAAGTAGTTTTTATAAGCGATGAAACAACTAAAGGTGTCGTTGAAGATTTAGTAAAAATGGGTGCACTGGATTTCATTCTCAAACCCCTGCAGCGCCAACGGCTGCTGGAACGAATCAAACTTGCGATAAACAGGTAGTATGTCCGAAAAAGAAGATAAAGCAAATTTAGCCGATCAGGTTAAAAGGATAGACATAGCACTTTATTATGTCGGAAACGACATGGTAAAAGCCAAGCAAATGGCAGCAGGATCTTACAAAGATGCCGTGGCAATGAAGGGTGTATTTTCATCATCGTCATTATACGGCGTTTTTCTTATTTTTTTCAATAAGACATACAACAGGATAATAGACTCTCTTTTTGTAATATCTCCCGATTATACAATTAACAGCTTAAACAATCATCAGGATTGGCGTACTTTTGAAAAAGATATGCTTACAGCCAGGCAGAAAAGCGAAAATGCACGCGCATCATCCGATATAAAGGATAAAGTCGAACGAAGCTTTACCGGATCTTTATGTGTTGAACTCGGAAGACTGCTTGAACGTAACGATGAAGTACAGGCTCAGCATATAGTTCAAAAAATTCTTACCGAGTCTACAGGATTCAAACGTGTCGAATTAAAGCTTCTGTTTCAGGAGACATCTTCTCTTGATATTGAACTGGATTCTCAATCTTCGCGAAAAATGGACTCCAAGGCTGCCGCACAGGAAAATAAAATTTCTGAAAAAATCAGCCCCGAAACTCCGCTTGACGAACCTCAGATTGGAAAAGACGGGGTTAAACTTATAATTAAGGGAGCTCTCAATCTGTCTCCGATAAAAGGCAAGCACATATCGTCAATCGTTCAAGGCGATAAGGTAATGATAACCCTTCTTGAAGAAAACAATCAGACAATACAGATTGCCCAGGCTTTTAAAGCCTATGACACTGAAAAAAAGAAAATAATGCCGCTTCCTGCAAGAATAACAACAATAAAATTCATAGACGGCGTTGGTTATAAAATTTTCGCACTAATCGCGAAAGGTGTTTACACAGCTGTAATAGAGGAAGAAACAAATATCAAAGTAGCCCTTGATCCGGTATATGCAGCAGCTCTTGGAGAAAAGACAGAAAAGAGTGAAGGCAAGGCAATAGGTCTACCTGCTATAATAAGTTTGGTTGCAGTTCTCTTAGCCCTTATTGCCGTTATTGTTTTTATTGTACTATAAAAACAGAATAATGCATTTACAGCCTTACAGGAATTCCTCTTTCTGCAAGATATTCCTTAACCTGTTTAATGGAATATTCCCTGTAATGAAATATTGATGCCGCTAATACCGCATCAGCCTTACCTTCTGCAAATCCATTATATAAATCTTCCATATTACCGAC
>JAKJGA010000243.1 GCA_022704645.1 Spirochaetota bacterium | reverse complement strand
GATCCGTAAAACAATTCCTGCTGTTGGCGTACAAGGCCCAAATGTCCGTTATTCATAACGGCAATTGTCAGATTGCATTTGATTTCACCGAGAAGCGCCAATTCCTGAATGTTCATCATCAATGATCCGTCACCGGTTATAAGAATTATCTTCCGGTTCGGTTCTGCAATTGCGGCACCTATTGCACTCGGCAGACCGAATCCCATTGTACCAAGTCCGCCGCTTGTGAGCAGTTTGCGCTTTCTTGAGAATGAAAACCTTTGAGCTGTCCACATCTGATGCTGGCCGACATCGGTAACGATAATTGCGTCTTCCGGAGAATTATCAGAAATGAGTTTGATTATATTCGACGGGTGATGTTCTGAAGCATATTGATGAAGCGGATATGTTTCCTTAATTTCGGTTATCTCTTTCATCCATGATGTGCGTTCGTTGTTATTTATTAAAGTCGTAATTTCCTTAAAGAAATTATGAGCATCAAGACGTATGAATATTTCAGCCGGACATATTTTGCCGTCCTCGGTTGAATCAATGTCGATATGAATTATTTTTGCATTAGGCGCAAATTCATCAGTCTTTCCTGTGGATCTGTCTCCGAAACGCGATCCGGCTGCAATTATAAGATCAGCCTTGTTTATTATATGGTTCGTATAACGGGCTCCATGCATTCCTGAGAATCCGATATTTAGAGGATTTTTAGCATCGAATGAACAAAGACCCATCAGAGTCGGAGAAACCGGAATTGAATTTTTTTGAGCCATAATTAAAAGTTCATCTTCGGCGTTCGCTGCTATAACTCCGCCTCCCGATATGATTACCGGACGTTTTGAAGAATTGATTATTTCTGCCGCTTCTTTTATTTTTTCTGATGAACTTTTATGAACACGTTCCGGAATATATTGATAGTTTGAAGGAATATATTCATTCATCTGGCAGTCCTTTGGTATATCTATCAATACAGGTCCTCTGCGTCCGGTACCCGCAATCCGAAAAGCTTCATCAATTATGTGCGGAATCTCTTCGGTTTTAGAAACGAAGAAACAGTGTTTGCACAAAGGCAATGCAGATGAAACTATGTCAACCTCCTGAAAAGAATCCTTTCCGAGAAGACTGCTCGGAACCTGACCCGTGATGGCAATTACTGGTATTGAATCGGCTTTGCAGTCTGCCAATGCCGTCAATAGATTTGTTGCGCCGGGACCGCTGGTTGCGAGACATACCGCAGTTTTTCCTGTCGTTCTTGCCATACCTCCGGCGATGAACGCGGCTCCCTGTTCATGGCGGGCAAGAATATGCCGTATGTTTGATTTCGCCAAAGCATCATAAATTGGAAGATTTGATCCTCCGGGTATGCCGGCAATTATTTTGATCTGCTTTTCTTCCAAAGATTTAATTAAGATTTCTGCACCGTTCATTTTTCCTCCAAATAACAAAAAACCCCTGTCGGCGGTGCCAACAGGGGTTTGAATTTTCGAAATCAGGTCAACCCTTACGGCACAACTCGCAGCTTAACGCATAGAAGGACGACCACGACGACAGTCTGGTTGATGATAGAAATTGCGTTTGTTATACCGTATTTTTTCATAAGTTGCGACAATCTAGCGGGTGGAATTATTTTGTCAATTTTTTTTTGATTTGCAGATGATGTTAAATTCGGTTGAATGAACATCATCTGCATTAAGAAATTAAAGATCATCACCTTTTTTATGCACGGGCTGAATGACGTCTTTCATTAAACCTTCGAAATTTGTTACTTTCCAAATGCCTTTGTCGTTTCGCTTCATGTAAACCGCTCTGGGTGCCTGGTCTCCTGAACTTACAACAAATACTTTTGCTTCGTTTTCAGAACGCAAATTATTCGGCATATCCCTGAAACTGAACGTGAAAGGAAGAACTGCTTTATAGTCTCTGTCCGGATCAGTTTTAACAATATATGAAAACGGTATGAAACTTTTTGCTTTTTCAGACAACGCGGCTATTTTTTCTGCGGCGGACTTATCAGGTGTGAAGCCCTTGTATGTCGATCCCGAAACGAGACGCGTCTGGTCAAGCGCGATAGTTGCACACTGCATTCCAAGATTTTTATCCGTTGTGTATATTATCATCGACATGATGAACATCGCAGCTCCGCCTTCAGGAGAATTTGACTGTACGTTTCTCATGTAGACGAATTCTTCCGTATTTGCTGGAATGCGGTTAACTGAAATCAGTTTATCTCCGGAGAAAACCGTTTGTGAAAAAATTGCTGCAAGAAAAAATGCTGTTATAATTTTTTTCATCGAGAACCCCCTAATATAAATATCTTAGGTGTAAGAAACTTTTAGTCAAACATAAAATCAAATGTCAGGTTATGCATTTGATTTGCGAGTGGCGGGATTCGGTTGGAAAAAATGTTAAAATTTAAATTTATCTAGAATTTCAATAGGGATATTCGGGGTTAACGCGAGAACTTTTTCTTTCGTCAGAGGTTTATTTATAATCATATCGGAAGTTTTTTTGCCTATGTGCGGAATGTACTCAAGAGACTTGGAGTTCAGTTTATTTATTTCTATAGGATAGGGAAGTGCATTGAGAGATCTTTCCTTGTTTCCGAGAATTACAGCATCAAAAACAGTTCT
>JAKJGA010000242.1 GCA_022704645.1 Spirochaetota bacterium | reverse complement strand
AAAGTGACTTCAGTTCTCGGGGATGTTTTGGAAGGAACTTTTGTAAACGATGAAGCAAAAGGATTTTTTATAGTTAAATATGTTGATGGAGAAAGATTTGAAGGAGAATTTAGAAAAGGGGTTGCGGAAGGAAAAGGAAAGTACTTCTGGCCTGAAGGAGACAGTTATGAAGGAGAATATAAAAATGGTAAAAAAAACGGATATGGAATATTTTATTTTGCAAGTGGTGCTAGGTATGAAGGGTATTTTAAGGAAGGGTTGAGGCATGGAAAGGGAAAACATTTTTTTGCAAATGGAACATATTATGAAGGTGACTTTAATAAGGATAAAATTTGCGGGAAAGGAGTTAAGACATTCAAAAATGGCGGCAAGTATGTAGGAGATTTTAAAGATGATAAATTAAACGGTCTCGGAACATATTACAATCCTGACGGTTCATATTATCAGGGAGAGTTTGCTAATGATAAACCTCATGGCTATGGACGTCTCTTTGATAAAAATGGAAAACTGTTAGGGGAAGGAAACTGGGAAAACGGTGTATATAAGGGCAAATAAACACAAGGAATAACCGACATGGCAAAAGACAAAGATGAAAAAATGGAAGCAAGTGACGTAAATATACCAGAGGTATATGGAAATGTAGCAAACATAAGCTACAGTCCATATGAAATGGAAATGACGTTAGGTTTAATAAGCAGTAATTACGAAGGAATCAAGCCTGTGGTGAATGTGAGAATGAGTCCGCAGTCGGAACGATCCCGACAAACGAGACGCTTCCCGAACAAACAGGAGGTTTGTATAAAAGCGTCTCGCAGTTTGCCAAAGAGTTAGCACAGATTCTTCTGATAAACGTTGAGAAATATGAAGAGCAGATAATGAAGCTCGACATGAAGAAGCAGTAGAACAATCGGCGCCGAAAGGCGCCGATTTTAGTTATAGACCTAGTGATGGCAATTTAAACCCCGGTTATCCGTAAGCCGAATGAATATAAAAAGGCGCAGCTAAAGTTCAAGCCATGTTTTAAGGGCGTTGCTGACGAGTTCGGAATCGGTTTTGCTCAAAGAGCCGATTATTCTAATGATTAGATTTGAGTCGATAAGGAGACACCCTCTTTTTACGGCTGTCGGAACATTGAGTCCGGATTCTTTCCAGTCTTGAAGGCAGAATTCGTCATCACAAAGATTGTAAATTCTGCTGGTCAAAGGAACGATGAAAACATCCTCATATGTTCCTTTGTCTGAGCTAACGACAACCGCTGGACGGACTTTTTGAGAAGATAAGTCCGTGAAAGGGTATGGAATAAGGATAATGTTATTTTTTGAGTAGTTCATTGTAAACGTCATCCTCTGGATTGTCCCATATTTTATTTAAGGACTTTTCGGACATTTTCATCATCCAGAGTTTCTCTTCTTTTTGATTTTTCATGATAACAAAATCAATAAAATCGAAAACTTCTGCTTTTGCTTCTTCTGGGAGAGTGTTAATTTTTTCTTCTATTGTCATCATGGGGGTTTTCTCCTGTTTTAGCTTTCTGAATCGGCAAGGGTATTAACTTTATTTATTGCTATAAGAGAGTTTGTTATTTCATTATATATTTTTGCTGTAGTCATTTTTTAATCATATAAGCATATTGCAGCATCGTCAAGTTGATAATTTTGTATTTAGCGATTAATTTGGGTGTTGTTACTAGTAAATTTAAGTAATGAAGCTCGACATGAAAAAGCAGTAGAATGATCGGCGCCGTAAAAATTATTTGTTAACATCTATTCTGTGATGTATTTGGGATGTAGACGGTAATCTAATGCGTTAGGCGGAAATGTTTGAAACTTCCTTATACGAGAATTCGGGAAGTGAAGCGTTCAGTTTGGCGTGTTCGATAGTCATATTTACAAGATTGCCTTTCTCGTCGAGGTCAATGTATATGTTTTCGTTGATCTCTCTGGTCTCAGATACTGAAGATTGAGAAAATTCTATGAGAGCGGTGTCTGTGTCAGAAAAATAGTTAATTTTCATGGTTTTGCCTCTTGAAGTTACTGTCTAAAAATGCATTATGCACGGTTTCTTTGTCCGGAAGAAGAATGACACGCAGATATTTCTTTAAGGGGTTGAAAACAGAAAATATTGCTTGCACTTCTGACACTATCTATTTTTTCTTCTAATTGGAATAAAAATTATGAACATTTCTTATTTAATTGTAACAATTTATCAGTAATTACTACTTATCGCATTATAAGAATACGGAAAAACAGATATTGGGGAGTATTATGAAGAAAATGTTTTCGCTATCAAGGAATATGCTTTCATTCCTTTTTCTTTTCGCTGCATTGATTTCAGCCGCGTGCGGCGGCGGCGGAGGTGGTTCTGATGACGGCGGCGGAAATCCACCTGATAAAACTGCTCCGGTTATTGTTTCAACTAATCCTGTTTCAGGAGCTGTTAATGTTCCATCAAATACTGCAATTACTGTGACTTTTGATGAGAACATTCTTGAAAGTTCTGTTTCTTCCGACTGTATCGTTGTTTCCGGCGATTCCGGAGATTTGAGCGGAAGTGCCGCATTGTCGGCAGATAAAAAAACGATAACATTTACGCCTTCAACTGATATGGATTTTGATACAAGTTATACTGTGGAAATTGAAGCAG
>JAKJGA010000241.1 GCA_022704645.1 Spirochaetota bacterium | reverse complement strand
AATGATATTTCGATTATCTTGACGTCTGTTTCTGCGAGCAGACGTTTTGCTTCTGTTATTCTTATCGCGTTAAGATATTGCGGAAAAGAAAGGCCGGTATTTTTCTTTATTATTTTTGATATTTTCAATGTATCCGTGTTGGATAATTCCGCAGTTTTTTCGACTGAGAGTTCCGGGTCGGTGTAATTTTCTGATATGATGCGCAAGATAGTCTCATGATCGGTGGAAATATTATTTTTGAATTCGATTTTTTTATAATCATAAAATAAAGTTTCTTGTTTGGATGAAAATATATTTTTGCGGAAAATGTATGTAAGAATTAGATATAACATTGTCAATACAGCAAAAATAAACCACTTGCGTTTACCTGACTTGTAAAAAGTTATTTCATCAATTTTTACTTCATCCTGAATGTTAAATCCGAAGCATTCAGCGTTTTCGATATTTACAGCCGATATGCTTTCAAAATCGGGCTTGATGCTCTTGTCGAAAGGGTTAAGTTCATTTACTTCGTACCACCATTTTTCAACGCGGAATTCTGATAAGGATATATCGAATGATTTGATTTCTTTTGTGACAGGGATTTCTTTTATCAAATACATGCTTGATAAGGGTTTGGAGCTGATACTGAAATTTTTAATGAAAGAGATAAGAATAAAACGGAGTTTTTCGGATTTTTTAGAACTGATCTTAATTTTTACTGAATCAAACTTTTCCAGATCAAGGAATTCTCCTGATGTAATCTGCAGTCCTGTGTATGGTGTTTTGTATCCTTTGCTAAGAGTGTACTTCATGATGATGGAATTGCCTGTTGATGAGAATTCATCAATTGAGGATTTTCCGCCTTCAGCAATATCAGAAAAAGAAGCATGGCGGAAACTTTCATTCGGAAAAATTGTTAAAGGAGCTAGACGAAGTGAATGAATCATCATAATTCCCGCAGATATAAATGGCAGAGATAAAACCAGAGAAAGTTTTAAGATTCTAAATTTCATTAACACAAACAAAACAATATGCTGTGATTTTGAAAGTATTTTTTATAATAAAAAAAATAATGCAAAGTTTTTTTTCAAAAATGCGGAGAATTATATTGCCGGACAATAACAATTTAACAAAGGAGAAACCAATGAATAAGTCAAAAATTGTTATTATTGCATCCATTTTTCTCGTTTGCTACTGCAGTGCTTCTGCTGACAAAAGAGAACCCGACACCGATATATCCCGAAACGGACCGTATGAGGTAAGCGGGGACCCGTTGCCTAAGTATGATCTTTCTGCAGAAAGTGTATACGGATTTTCGCAAACTGCAAACGGCAGCGAAGACTCTCAGGTGTACGCTCTTTCTCCGGATATTAATATGAGAGCATGGCAGAAATGGGAAACTGCAGGCATTAAAGAATCACATTTTAATAAATCATATATTGCTAAATGCCGTTCTCAGAAAATATTATTTGTCGCCGGAGGAACCGCTTCAGTTGTTTTTGAAACTGAAGCTCCAGACAGAGAAACTTTTCTGGAATGGATAACGCGCGATTCTTTCGGAAAACCTGTTCTTCACAGCGAAATAGTTCCAAATGCTTACCGCGCATCAATGGCTAATCCGTCATACCGTAAATATCTTATACAGATAATGAAAGTACAGATTGATGCCGGTGTTGACGGGCTCTTTCTCGATGAAGCCAATTCAGGCGGATATAACGGCGGACCGTCGCACAATTACAATGGTAATGAAGGTTATGATGATTATTCCATTGCTGATTTCAACCGATATCTTATGAATAAATATCCGTCTTATACTGCATCTGACTGGAAATCAAAGTTCGGTATGACTGATGAAAACATTATCAGAAGGGATATTGCCTATGATGATCTTGAGTATAATTTCAACTATAGAAAATATCTAAAAGAGAAAGGATTTTCAGATTATCCGCGTGATGCCGCTAATCCTCTTGCGAAGGAGTGGGGATTCCCGACAGCTAACCGCATTGATTCAGAAGATGATTCCTTTTCATCATCATATATGACTCTTTACTGGAAGGAAATCGTAATTGCTCTCAGAAATTATGCCAGAAATAATTATTCAAAGGAAATTTTAATTACTTCAAACGGCATTTTCCCGTTCACAGATTTTAACAGCCTGGGTCTTTATAATTATAATACGGATGACAAAGGAAAAGAGGCTGACTATGTTCCAGTAGTTTCCGGAAAACTGAACGGAGCCAAGTCGCTGAAAAACGTCTATCTCAGTCTTTATGAAAGAAGCAGAAAGACTTCCGGGAATGTTCCTCTTGTTCTTTTCATTGACTGGCCGTGCGAAATGATGAGTAATTATTATAAGTTATCCGCGGCGCAAAAAAAAGATTTCTGGCGGATATATGCCGCCGAAGCTTATTCGTGCGGATTGTATTTTGCTTTTCATTTAAGAACAGTTATGCCGGGAGATCCGACATCAACGGATTCCGGAATTCTTGATTTTCTTAAAGATTATTCATCATTTTATAAAACAAATGGTGAAGTATATGAAAAAAGCACAAATACAGGCTTGAGTGCAAGTCTTGATAAAAATGGAGTAATGTATAATGTTACTGCAAGTTCTGATAAGGAAAAATATTATGTTCATCTGGTAAATCATAATTATTCTTCAGTGATTTCTGAACAGAAAAAT
>JAKJGA010000039.1 GCA_022704645.1 Spirochaetota bacterium | reverse complement strand
ACGGAAGAACAATTGCTCATCAGAAACATCTGATTAAAGTTAAAAAAGAAAAACGTAAAAAAGAAAGTGAAAAAGTTGCCGATCAGCTTAAGACTGTATCTCTTTCGTTTCAGACAAAAGCGGGAGAAGACGGAAAACTCTTCGGTTCAATTACTTCTGCAGATATTTCTGCGAAACTTGCCGAAGCCGGAATCACCGTTGATAAAAGAAAAATCGTTCTTGATGAACAGATCAAACACGTTGGAGAATTTAATATTTCTATTAAACTCGAAGAAGGTGTTTCTGCTCCTCTAAAAGTTACGGTGGTAAAAGAATAATATGCCTGTGCAGAATCTTCCGCCTCATGACATTGACACGGAAGTTTCATGCCTTGCGTCAATCATCGTAAGCAAAGACGCTTTGCTCAAAGTATTAGGAATCCTCCAGTCGGAGGATTTCTATCTTGAGCCTCACCGTATCATTTTTGACGCAGTCAGGGAACTTGACAGAAAAGCCAAACCAGTCGATTTAATTTCACTGCGTCACCAGCTTGTTGAATTGCAGAAATTGGATAGGGCAGGAGGCGAAGCCTATCTCGCCAAACTCTATCAGAGTGTCGCAACTTCCGCTAATGCGGAATATTATGCAAACCAGATAAAAGAATACAGTCTGCGCCGCCGTCTTATAGAAACATCAGGCGCGGTAATTGAAAGTTGTTATGATATCAGCAGGGAGACTTCTGAGGTTCTTGATGATGCCGAGAAAATGGTTTTTCAGGTTACCGAAAGACGAATCAGCACTCAGGTTCAATCCATTCAGCAGATTGTCGGGGACGCCGTAACTAGAATTGAGCGCCTCATTGAAAATAAAAAAGGAGTAACCGGTCTGGCATGCGGTTATTCAGAACTTGATAACATGCTTACAGGATTTCATCCTTCAGAGCTTATCATTATGGCAGCGCGTCCCGCGATGGGGAAAACAGCGCTTGCCCTCAATATGATGGTAAATGTTGCGGTAAGGGAAAAACGGCCGGTTTTTTTCTTTTCTCTTGAAATGCCTTCCGTTCAGCTTCTCATGCGTTTGATTTCAATCGAAGCCATGATTGAACTTCAAAAGCTCAGAACCGGTTTTTTGAATAATGATGAATTAAGAAGAATATATGCGGTTGCCGATAAATTTTCGGCATGTCCGATGATAATAGATGATACTCCGGGTCTCACGATTACAGAGATCAGGGCAAAGGCCCGCCGAGCATCACAGAAGGAAAGACTGGGGATAATTATAATCGACTACCTTCAGTTGATTACAACTACGACTAAAGGTGAACGTCATCAGCAGATTGGCGAAATTTCGCGCGGACTCAAACTGCTTGCACGTGAACTTGAGTGTCCGGTTATTGCTTTGTCTCAGCTTTCGCGAGCCGTTGAATCGCGTTCTGATCAGATTCCGCAGCTTTCGGACTTGAGAGAATCGGGTTCAATTGAGCAGGATGCGGACGTGGTTATGTTTATTTACCGCGAGGAAAAAGTTAAGAAAGATACGGAAAGAAAAGGCCGTGCCGATATAATTGTGGCTAAACAGAGAAACGGCCCGACAGGTACAGTTGAGCTCATGTTCTGGGATAAGTTTACCAAGTTCAACAATCTTGACACGGTTCATTCTTATGATGAGGCAATTCCGGCTGGACAATGATAAGTTTTAATCCGGTAATATCGATATTTGAAGCCGTCGGGAAGTATATGATTTTTCTCGGCGAAACAGTCAAATGGACTTTCCGCAAGCCATTTGACGGAAAAAATATCCTGAACCAGATGCTTGAAATAGGATACAAGTCCCTTCCTGTAACATCGATAACAATATTTTTTACCGGAATGGTAATGGCTCTTCAGATTGGAAAGTCGATGGACGCGATAATGCCGGGTTCATCAGTTTATATCGGAAGCGGTGTTACTATTTCGATGTTCAGGGAACTTGCCCCTGTTCTTACAGCCCTTCTTCTGGCTGGAAGAATCGGTTCGGCAATTGCAGCTCAGATCGGATCAATGAAAGTCACAGAGCAGATTGATGCGCTTGTAACGCTTTCAACAAATCCCATTCAGTATCTTGCTGTACCGCGCCTGATAGCGGCTTTGGTAATGACTCCATGTCTGACATTAATATCAGATCTTATGGGAGTTGTGGGCGGGTCTATTATTGCTTTTTTTGCGTTGGGAGTGACTCCGGATAAGTATTATGACAATATTATAGCCTATGTTACGATTGAAGATTTTTTCAGCGGATTTTCAAAATCTTTTGTTTTTGGTGTTGAAATAGCTCTAATAGCCTGCTATGAGGGATTCAATACCACAGGCGGAGCCGAAGGAGTTGGAAGATCAACAATTCAATCGGTGGTCAAAGCGTCAATGGTAGTCTTGATATCGGATTATTTTTTAACATATCTTATGCAGGTAATTTGAGGGAAAAATGGAACCATTAGCAGTACGTAAAAAAAAGTTTTTTGATACTCTGGAATCCGAAGGTATAAAGAAAGATATTATTGAAGCGTTTAAGGCAGTTGATCCTGTGAGATTTTTTGACAGAATGTTTCAGGATAAATTTTATACGAATGATTTTATTCCAGTTGGATACGGAGAGAAAAGCGATTCCATTTATCTTGCGGCAAAAATGATTAATGCTCTTTCTCCGGCGGAGAATATGAGAATTCTTGAAGTAGGAACGGGCTCGGGCTTTTCTACAGCAGTTTTATCTCTTCTTTGCAGAGAAGTTTTTACAATCGAAATGGATGAACGGCTTGCGGCATCGGCAAAAACCAGGCTTTACACGCTTGGCTATGAAAATATTCGTTTCTTTTCGGGAGATGGAACCGATCCGGAAATGGATTTGAGCGAACTTGACAGTGCTATAATATGGGGAGCCTGCTACAAGAGACCTATTTCTACCCTTCAATATGTTAAAAGACGCGGTGTGATGGTTTTTCCTATGGGGCCTGAGCACATGCAGCAGATTGTTATAATCCGCAATGAACCGGATGTTAATACCGGAGCGAATTTTAAAATGAGTTTCGGTGAGCAGGGAATTTTTCCTCCGATTCAGGGAAAATACGGATATGACAAGGTTATTGATATCGGATCGGAAATAATGGTTGAGACAAACGAACTCGATGAGCTTCCTGAGGAAAAAGATAAATAAGACTTTTCCCCGAAGAAAATAAATGTTTATTCGTCAGCGTTTTCTGCCGAAAATATAAACAGCCATGATCTTCGGAGAAAAAGATGCAAGATTTTGATCTATACGTAAAAAAACAGGGCGGCTATTCGCCTGCCTATTTTGAAAATCCCGATATCGAATACCATTCGAGAGGGGCGGAAGTAATCAAAAACAATGAGAAGAAGCAGGGAAACTTTAACCGCACTCTGACCATTGCCGCTGCTCTTTGTATCATTTCTTTTACGGCCGGAATGGTAGTCGGAATAAAATTTACAGGAGATCCCAACAAACCGATTGTCGATGAAAAGACAATGCAGGCTGTAAATGAACTAAAATCTCTTGTTTCAAAAAATCCTGATCAGATACAGTCAACAAGCGATGTATATCCGAAAGAAGAATATCCATTTGCAGTAAAAATTAATGAAACAATGTCTCTTGATGATTCAAAGAAAGCTGCAGATGCTCTCAGCAAAAGAGGACATACCGTAATTCTGGCGAAAAGCGGTGAAGACTATAATCTTTTTATAGGACCATTTAAGACAATGGAAAATGCGGAAAGTTCCTTGCAAAAAATCAAGGAATATAAGGAATATGCCTTCTGCCGTAATTCTGTTGTAATAAAGAGAATTTGATGATAAGAAGAGCAACTATTTCCGACATTGATGAAATACTTAGCATTCTCGAACCTTATACTAAAGAAGGAATTGTTCTGAAAAGAACTCATGAAGAGATATCAGAAAGTATTGATCATTTTTATGTTTCCGAAACAGAAGGAAAACTTTCGGGTGTAGCGGCTTTTTATACTTATAGTCCTTTGCTTGTCGAAATCCGTTCTCTTGCCGTCAGAAAAAGTTTTTTCGCCAAAGGAATCGGAAAGCGCCTTGTTAATAAAATAATACATGATATCAGGGAAAAAGATTCAAGGGTAAAAATATTTGCTCTTACACTTGCACCAGATTTTTTCAGTAAATGCGGGTTTGTAGAAGTTAAGAAGGAAACCCTTCCGGAGAAAATATGGAAGGATTGTGTTAACTGTATAAAACAGAATGAATGTGACGAAATCCCGATGGTTTATGCGGAATAATTATGCAGAGAATGGAACGCCGAAAACAGAACAGGATAAAAACTGATAAATTCGATATAGAATACCGTTTTGTTGCAGATGATTTTATGACGCCGGTTTCGGTTTTAAACGTAAGCGAAACCGGAATATGTTTTTTGCGCCAGTCTCCGATAAACAAAAATGATCAGATAGAGCTGATGTTTCCGTTCAAAGACGGAAAAATATTTTTGAGGGCAAAAGTCGCAAGAGTTGACGGACGTGAAGTCGGGATAATGTTTACCGACACCCCTGAAAAAATTGAAAAATTCTGTCTAAGTTTTAATAGAGAATACCGCCTTGTAAGAAGCGAAAAGAATCCTCAGAATAATGAAGAAGGAACCTCGCAGATCTCCCCTGACATCGACGATATCCTATCGGACGTCTAAATTTTCCGAGTTTCGGAATATAACATAAGGCTTCGCCTTAAGAATCTGTTTTTTGCATGGATCATGCAAGAATATTAAAGGGTGTTCCACACCCTTTACCCGGTTTTTGTCCATTTCTTTTGCGTTGCCCAAAAGAAATGGACGTTATCCGAGCGCTATTCCATCCGTGGGCGCTCGGACTTGCGTACATCCGTGTACTTTCGGAAAAAGGCACCGCTGCGCGGGGCTTGTCGCGACAGAACTATCGCGCATTTCTTTGAAATGACTGCGATAGTCTGCGCTTATTTGGTATTTTGCTTCGCCGAATGTTTTAGGGTTTTTTCTCTCATTCATTTTTGTCTGAATTACATTGAGAATATTGATTGAAAGCCCTCTCCCGGGATGGAATATCTTTATTGGCTTCGCCAGTATGTGTTTCATTTTGGGAGAGGCCAAGCCGGAGGATGGGTGAGGGCTCATAAGCTTCTTTCTCAGTCATGTGGTTTATTTCGGGTTTGACATTTGAAAAGTCTCATTTATAAATATTTTACGAGAAGTGTATTTTTCGTATTTGCTTAAAAGCAGTGCATGGTTAAATTCAAGATTTAATCGGATATGCATAGGGCAAAAAAACAGAATTCTATTCGCATGTAACTACACGGAAGATGTTAGGCACAATTTTAATTAAACTTGGAGAAAAAATGAAAAAAAGTGTAATTGGATTAATGTGTTTATTTATTACTAGTATAATCTATTCTGGCGAGACTAAATCCTTTAGTGTAATTGCAAAAGAAATGAATTTAAAATTGATAGTACCAAAAGATTATAAAATATTAAAAGAACCGGAACAAGAAGATGTTTTAGTTAATGTGTGTTATAAGAAGTATGATAATGTTGAATATAGAATTGGTTTATATCCTGATTCAGAATTACCTTCACAATTAACAAAAGCGACAAATAACGAAGACTTAATGAAAATGTTAATGTCTATGACATACACTATTTGTTTAAATATTTCACAAGATACTGAAAGAAAACCAAAAATTAGAGCATTTGATTCTAAAGAAGTCAAAAATGAATTTGGTGCTGACGCTGGTGTATATGATACTGTTCCTGGAAATTCTTGTTTTTCTAAAGGATATAATTATGTAAGTATCAATTCAATATATAAAAAAGGATCGGGTTTAGTTGTAGTATATGTTTTAATTAAAGATATAAATGATTATTTAAAAAATGCTCCGAAGAATGATTATTTAAGAGCATATTATGCAGTGAAATATAATTGAAAATTTATGCTAGCATTCGGTTAACATTTCGCTTTAACTAATTGATGCGCCACATTGGTTTCCGCAGATACGCTATGCAAATGCTTCTTTTTTGAGGAGAATGAAAATGAAATGCAGTTTATTTATATTGATTATGATATTTGGCATGCAAGCATGTTCTCATGACAAAAATGAAATATGTAGTTATATTACTAGCGACAATAATAATTACTATTATACATTACCTAATTTATTGCCTGATGACAACTTAGAGAAGATTTATCTAGATGAAAAGACTTCTTTCTATAAATTGAATTTGGAAGATAGACAAAAATCAATAATTAATCCTTCTGGTAATTACTATCTCTATTATGGAGATAAAATTAAACAGCTTGATGGTTTCGATTACTTTCTGTTTAATAATGGAATGTATTATGTACAATGTGTTGGATTTAATTATTCTAAAATTGAAAATCCAAGTGAAAGTTATCTAATGACTAAATCTTCGTATAAGGCCTTTAAAAAGCGCCATCAGAATAAGGATATATCCTTTAAAAATAAAATTTGTAAAGAAAGGATTAGATATTCACAAGAAATAACCAATGAGATAGTACAGTATAAAATTGATTTTAATGGTGATAAAAAAGATGATTATGTAATAATATATAAAGTATATCTTAAAGGCTCTTTTTTTGTGAAAAAATATGAATTAAAGATAACAAATGGGGAAATATTCTCCGGATTCTTTGGAGGTCTTTTCTACGTGCCGTTTCATGATTATCCTGCAATAAAAAGCAATTATGCATCGAATAACTCAGGTGAGGCATATGATTATTTGTTACTTTTCGATAAAGGATCATATAAAAAGAGAGAAATGATTATAAATACATCTTTTAGTTACTAACTGACAATCGAACAACAGCAGTTCACACTTTGCGCTTATCAACAACTCCGTTTCCTGAGATCATTTCTCTTCTCGAAGTTTTTAACAGAATGTCGATATCACGTCTCTTTGATAAATTTATGACTTATGCTAAAATTTCGTTTAGTTGTAGAAGTTATTTAAAATTAGTTTGCTATTCAATAGATTTTTGGAGTTATATTAATGGATGAATTAAAAAAGTTTATTCCAAAAAATAAATTCGATGTAGTATCAGTAAGTGAATTGTCGAAGTACGAATATTCTTTTTATAAACCTATTCTGGGTAATCTTTTTGAATGGATTCAAGATATAAATTGGCCAGTTGCAAAAGTAATAATTCCATTATTGATTAAAGCTGAGAAAGATATAGTACCTTATGTGAAAAATATATTAAATTCGAATGATAGTATATGGAAGTACTGGGTAATTTCCCAAGTGGTCGATAGAATGGATTCAGTTGTAAAAAATCTATATTGATAGAATTAAAAGAAGATTTCGAATCAATAATAGAAAATCCGACAATTGAAGATAAATCCGAGGAATTAGATATTTTGATTACTAATCTAATGAATTCTATCTGTTAATAAGAAAATAAGAAATTACTGAGTATTCCTTCTTCGTAGTTTAAATTATATTTGCATTCTTTCAACTACAGGTTTCTTTGTCAAATATGCGCTCCGGCGTAATTGCTGTTTCAGGATAGGTCGATATGAAAATAACTATTTTTAACGGGAGTCCGCGTGCAGAGAAAGGAAATACTCATTTTATGGTTAAAGCCTTTATTGAAGGGGCGGAAAAAGCCGGAGCTGTGACCAATAATATCTTTTTATCCAAAAAGAAAATTAATCCGTGCATGGGCTGTTTTACATGCTGGCTTAAAACTCCAGGGATATGCGTATTCAAAGACGACATGCCGACGCTTCTTTCCGAAGTTCTTACATCTGATATAATAGTCTTTGCGTTTCCCCTTTATGTTGATAATGTCAGCGGGCAGATGAAGATTTTCATGGACAGGCTGATGACGCTTGCCGATCCGCGTATAACGAAAGACGAAAATGGTGAGTCGCGTCATCAGAAGCGGTATGATCAGCCGTCACCGGGTGTTGTAGTTATTTCAAACTGCGGTTTTCCCGAGTTTTCTCATTTTCAGGTTGTAAGTCTGCTTTTCAAGCGTTTCGCGCGCAATCTTCATTCTAAAGTGCTGGGAGAAATATTTAGAACTGAAGGAGAGCTTCTTTGCCATAAAAGACTTCTTCTTAAACCGGTTCAGTTCAAGTATAAAAAACTTATGAACAAATGCGGAGAAGAAATTGTTAAAAATTCCAAGTTGTCTCTAAAAACAAAAGAAGCACTTAAGAAACCGTTAGTGCCTAAAGATTTTTATATAAAGGAGGCTAATAAATATATTCAGAAAAGATTAACTCAAATACAGTCTAAACCAAAGAAGGTATAACGTGAGATTAGTTTGTCTTTTTGCCGTATTTTAAATAGAAGCGTAAAGTCTGGAAAAAGATTAAACTTGCAAAGAGAGTGCTGTAGGTAATCAAGGCTATTCGGAAATCTCCAATAATAAGCGAAACAATAACTACAAAATCTCTTGTGTCAACCATTCCGAAACTGTATTTGTTGCTGAAAACAATTTCAGGCTTTCTTTTGGCGCTGATAAATATTTTTTTAGTATCGCTAATATAACCGCTCATAACATTAGAAAAAATAGATAGCAAACCAAGTAGAAGATATATTTCTTCATTATATTGTTTCCATGCCAGATATCCGAGTACAGAAAAAATAAAAAATTCTTTTAATCTGTCCAGAAAACTATCAAACCATCCGCCAAAAGGAGTTCCACCGCTAACAAAACGTGCTAAATCTCCATCTGCAGCATCAAAAATAGCACCAAGCCACCAGAGAGCAATTGAGATTACTAAATAATAGGGAATCTCGTGGAATAAAAGAATTGTTCCACCAGCAATGCAAAAAACAAACGAAAAGAAACTGACAAAATTAGGGGATAAATGCAGTTTATAACTAGCCGCAGCAAAGAAATGACTAACAGGGCGAGTCATGAAGGATCCAAAAATTCCATCAGGAGACTTTTGTAATAATTTAATTTTTCTGCATATTCCGTTATTATTCATTATTTATAAGCTCTTTTGAATTATTAACCAAACAAACAACTATCAAAAGTGCCGATATATGTCAAACTTAATATGCTAATTGCCGGAAGTATAAAATACTTCTTTAAGCATAATGATTAAAGAAATGCGGATATGTTTTCTTTCTTCTCTGCAGAAATAGGCAAAAAGAAAAAAGACTTTTTCAGCGGTTTTCTTTTTGCCTAAATGAATCTATTATTATCTAGCTACAAATTCTCCATAATAAGCTTTCTCGTCGTAATTGTTATAACCAAGATTAAAATTGATATTTTTTTCTGTAAGCTGTTCTTTAAGCTTTTCAAGAGTTGGTCTAACCTTTAATGTACCGAAAATTACACTGTCTTTATAATATTCCATTATTAACGCAATTTTAGCATCTTTTTCACCTGTAGTATCGAAAACTATATTCCCGTTTTTGTCATAGATTTTACCATAGTATCTAAGGGAGTCATAAGGTCCATATTTTTTATATCCCCAGCCGCCTTCGACAAATGCACTATGTTTACCGCATTGCAGATAATGAAAAAGAACAAGATCGGCATCATTTTCTTTTGTAATTTTCTTAATATATTCTGGATTTAGACCATACCAAAGATTTCCCATCCAAGAATATTTTCCAAATTCAAGCGAACTTTTTTGAGTTTCTACTTCAATCTGTGAATCAATTTTCTCAGCATGAATTAAAGTTTGGAACTTATATCTTCCTTCTTTCATGATTTTTTCAACCCATGAATCATAAAAATGTTTATTCTCATTAACCAATTTGTAGAGCTCAGTTTTAAATTCATCAGGATAATAAGCTCCAACTACATTATCTTTATAATCTTTCTGCATCATTTGATCAGGAACATAAAGAGGAATGATAATAATTTTTTTATAAGATTTCATCTGATCACGGCTTACTTTTAACGTGCTTGTACTGCTGCATGATAGAAAAAAAGATGCGATTAAAACAAAAACAATCAAAGATACTTTTTTCAAAATTAGCTCCTTATTTATATGTAAAATTGGTTTTTAAATTATAGAGTCAAGAATAATTTGAAAACGACAAGGAAGAGACTAAATAAATTCGGACATCTTATTGAAAGATTTTATCTTATCCAAAACCGCTTCTTTGGAAGAATTTGCGTAGCAGTAAAGGCAGAAATGCGGGCAGGAATCATAAGCGCCGATATCGCGGCTTACAACACATCCGCAGTTTTTTCTTTGTCCCCGGTCTTTGAGATAGTAATCATCACGGAAAAGATCAGGACGGAGAAATCGGTGCAATTGTTCATCATCTGAAATTTTTAAAAGCAGTTCGTCATCAACGCATCTGTTCGGTATAATCCCGTAAGCTGAATAATCTATTGCGTCAGCACATGAAGCGATTTGGAAATTCGGATTTAAATTCTTTAGCTCAGGAATTGCAGCAGAAAGCTTTCTTACAAAATCAATTTTATCTTCTTCAGCTGCCTGATAATCTTCGGGCGGCTTGGAAAATAAATCTTTTCTTGAATTGAATGCCCGTCTGACTTTACGGTATGATTCTATCTCAGCGAAGCTGAAAACAAGCTTATTTGTAAACGGAAAAATATTTTTTGCGATTTTCATTATACGTTCGAGAAGTTCTTCGTATGAAGTAATATCTGTTTTAATAAGAGGATCAAAACGCCAGATGACTTTTTCTTTTCCGATTTTTTCCGACAATCGCTGAAAGGTTTCAATACGTTCATTAAGTTTTGGAATACCCGGTTCGAGATATTCTTTTTCATAATCATTAAGAGTAAACTGGAAATAATATGAAATATTCCGGCAGTCAAAATAATTAAGTTTACCAATCAGCGGTTCGGGATTTTTGCTCCAGAAGACGATTGCTTTAACATTTTCGAGAGAGATATATGAAATCTTAGAGCGGTCATAAGGATTTATTTTTGCAGAATAGCCCTTCTCAAATCTGTTAATGAGCCAGTCAGAATAAAATGCCGGAATATCTGTTGCACGGCTTGCCGAGATTATATAAGGAGCAGTTATTTCTCCGAATTGCGGGTGAATTATTTTGGGAAATTCTGCCTTACTTCGGTTCATCCTTTTTATCGCCCGATTCTGCATCTTTTATTCTTTTTAGGTTTTGTTCAGCAGTTTTGTTTCCCTGAATTGCTGCAAGAGTATATAATTCAATGGCTTTAGAAATATTTTTTTCAACACCTTCGCCTTTTTCATAGCATAATGCTAGATTGTTTTGTGCATTATCATAACCTTGATTAGCAGAAAGAGTAAACAGTTCAACTGCTTTTGAAGTATTTTTTTTAACTCCTTCTCCTTGCTGATATAATATTGCAAGATTATATTGAGCCAAGTGTTCACCTTGTTTTGCAGATAAAGAATAGAGTTCGATAGCTTTTGGTATATTTTTCTCAACACCATTTCCTTTCATATAGCATAAAGCTAGATTATATTGAGCGGAAGCATTTCCTTGATTTGCAGATTGAGAATATAACTCAACAGCTTTGTAAATATTTTGCTTAACATCATTTCCATTATGATAGATTAGTGCGAGATTGTATTGTGCCCGATCATCTCCTTGATCAGCGGATAGGGTAAAAAATTTGATTGCATTTTCTATGTCCTTGTTGACTCCAATTCCGTGGTAATAGCAAATTGCAACATTAAATTGAGCGACAGAATGTCCTTGTTCTGCAGATAAAGTATATAGTTCAACGGCTTTATTTATATTCTTTTCAATGAAATCTCCAGTATAATAATGTTGAGCTAAAATAAATTGTGCAGAAGAAAACCCTTGATTAGCAGATAAAGTATATAGCTCAATAGCTTTTGGTATGTTTTTCTGGACTCCTTTGCCTTTTTCATAACATACGGCAAGATTATATTGCGCTTCAGCAAATCCTTGATTTGCGGATAGAGTGTAGAGTTCTACTGCTTTAGATATGTTTTTATCAACACCTGCACCTTTTTCATAACACACAGCAAGATTATATTGAGCTTTGGCAAAACCCTGTTTTCCAGATAAAGTATATAATTCAACAGCTTTTTGGATATTCTTATCAATTCCATAACCATTTGAATAACATATTGCTAGATTGTATTGAGCTTTGGCAAATCCTTGATTTGCAGATAAAGTATAAAGTTCAATGGCTTTGCTAATATTTTTGCTAACCCCAGTCCCATTCTCATAACATATTGCGAGATTATATTGAGCTTCAGGGTATCCTTTATCAGCAGATAGGGTAAAATACTTTATTGCTTTTTCTATATCTCTATTTACACCCTTCCCTTGATAATAGCATAATGCAACATTATATTGAGCTACAGTATCCCCTTGTTCTGCAGATAAAGTATATAGTTCAACGGCTTTATTTATGTTCTTTTCTATGAAATCTCCATAATAATAGTGTTGGGCTAGAAAGAATTGTGCAGAAGAATTCCCTTGGTTAGCAGATAAAG
>JAKJGA010000240.1 GCA_022704645.1 Spirochaetota bacterium | reverse complement strand
GCCCACCTCAAATACATTCGTAAAAGCATGTTTGCCCAGTCCTGAGACTCAGTCCCGCCGGCTCCGGCATGAACGCTTATAAATGCATTTTTTGTATCGTCCTTATCAGAAAGAAGCTCGCGGGTTTCAAGCTCCTCATAAGTTTTCATAGAAAGCGGATAATTTGTACTGATGTCCGAAAGAAGATTTTCATCTCCTTCTTCTGCGGCCATATCTATCAGGTCCTGTACATCATTGAGTTCATTAAGCAGTTTTTCCCAAGGCTCTATTTTCTTTTTAAGCTGGCTGATTACCTGATTAGATTCAGCAGCCTTTTCCTGATCATTCCAGAATTCAGGCCTGAAAGTAGCGGCTTCAAGCTCTGCAAGACGCTTCTTGTCATCTTCAACCTTAAGCGAGCGGAAAAGCTCAAGAGCGTTTTTTCTTAATGTTTCATAACTGCGTTTAAGTTCTTTAACATCTATATCCAAGGCATACCTCATTGATTTTTCGTGATTATAGTCCGGATTGCGGACTTAATGCTCAAAAAAGCGCTGCCTCATGGCAAGCGAAAAATCCTTTTCAAGATCTTCCGAAACCGAATAATCCTTATTGTAAACATCACGCCACATGTCATCCGATTCCATGCACATGTACGTATAAACATCACCTATCGTATCTTTAATCATTTTATTGAACATGGTATAAACATCCCTGCGAAGCTGATGAGGATACCTGAACTTCCCGTCACGTGAAGATACCAGTTCTCCTAGTGTGAGCATTTCTTTCGGATGATTTTTCCTGATGATGTCCTTGAACGACGGAGAATATCTGAAACAGCCCATAGATATCCACGCAATTTTTGAAGAATCTATTTCATTAGAAATAATTGAAAGAACTTCTCCATATTTGCCGGACCAATCAGACGAATAAATTATCGGATCAAAATGAAACGCCGCAAGAAAACCCGAATCAACTGCGCGTTTTGCTGCAATTATACGCTCTTTTACGCTGACTGCACCTAGCTCGTATTTTTCGGCATTTTCAATGCTGTTCAATGAAAAACCCACAACACTCTTCCCTTTGTTTTTTATGCCCAGAAGATGATCGATATTATCAGTCTTAGTTTTAAGCTCTATCATAACACCGTCGCATTCTGCCGCTCTTTCAACAAGAAGCCTTCCTATCATTGAAATATCATCAAGCATCAATGAATCTGTATATTCACCTGTACCTATTCGATAGACAGTATTTTTGTCGCGTTGGTTGAGAAAATTTTCGAATTCTACTAGTATATCTTCAATATTACTGAAAACAAGAATACCAAATGAATTTAAATATGACTGAAGATAACAATAAGCACAGTTATAAAAACAGCCGAATCCGGTATTTACAAGCCTGTAATTACAGCAGATCATTCTCGGAGTCTTCGGACATACCTGGAAAAAACGTCCTTTGAACTCTTTCAGCACTACAACTTCCTTTGAGTCATAATGTTTTTTCAAAGATTCAATAATCGAAGAAAGTTCTTCTTCTGTTGAATAGGGAATCTTTTCGCATGAATTTAAGGCTAAAAAGCGTTTTACCACCGGACGGTCGGAATCTTTTCTGTCATAAACAATGCACAAAACTTTATTCTTACGAAGCATGTATTCAAATAAAATATCCATGTACTGAATATAAAAAAAGTAGTTCCAGTGGCAACAAATAAAACCCGGCGACAAAAAACAAAAATATTCTAAAAAACAATTTAACTTCAATCTGCAAAAATCGTATTTCTTGAACTAACATCTAATTCAGCTATAATAAAAAAAGATGCCGTGAGCATCTTTTTTTATTATATAATTTACTATTGCCTTAAGCCAGAGCTGCAGCTTTATTCTCACCGAATGAATTATACCACAGCATTTCTTCAGGTGTAAAATTATCCATTATACCCATATTGAGATAATAATCTTTCAAAATCTTGAGGTGAAGAATCTCCCTTTCTTCTTCAGTATATTTATCAGTTCCTGAAGTAATAATCTCTGAACCATATGATTCAACCCATTCAAAAAATTCGGCTTTCTGATCAGAAAAAATACGATAGGATGACATGATATCGAATTTTACCGTATCGCATACACTGATAAACTCGTCATCAGAATATTTCACGGCATCAGCTCCAAGCTCTGTCTGAAAAAAATCACCCCATGTTACAACATCAGGATAAACCCCGTATTTCTCAAATAATGCCTCCGGTGTTCCTTCTGTAAGATATTTTCTTGAAACATTTCTGTCAATAAATGCCTTCAAATCTATAAGCTCATTGACCTTTCTCATTGACAGTTTACCCTGATTCACGAAAGGCAGTATCGCACTGTTCAAAATTCTTTCCATTTCAGTCTCCACGCGGATAAATTATGCCCATCCGGGCTTATAACCGCTCTTTTATTAAAAATCGGAACAATCGCCGATTTTGATTAATTTTTTTCACATTATTTACGCTTCAAAGATTAAATTGCTTGAAAAATCTTTTGGATGAGTCCGATAATCAATCGTACGTATTTCGGCGTTTTGCCTATATTGGTGACAGATGAGTGCTGGTCAGTTTAAAGTAGAAAATTACATGGCGAATTCCTTCGTTACTGTCGAAGGAAAGAAAAATTCTGAAAATTTCTTCATCGTTTTAAGGGGTCAGGTTAAAATCAGCACTGACAACCCTTCTCT
>JAKJGA010000239.1 GCA_022704645.1 Spirochaetota bacterium | reverse complement strand
ATAAGCTGAGTGTACTGCGAGCCGAAATCCAGTATCAGCACTTTTTCATCATGAGGGTTCATTTTTTAACTCCGAGTGAATCAATATATTCTTTATAACCTTTTTCTTTTAAAAGGTCATTTTTCTTTTGTATTTCTGATTTCATGTCTTCGCGGTATGAAGCGAGTTTATCAGCAATTGCTGTGTCGGAAACCGAGAGTATTGATAATGCGAAAAGAGCCGAATTTGCTCCGCCCGCTTTACCTGCCGGCATCGCCGCTACCGGAATACCTGACGGCATCTGTATGATCGAAAGTATGGAATCGAGTCCGCCCGATACAGGAGATTCAATCGGAATTCCGACGATCGGAAGGGTGGTGTGAGCCGCGCAAACTCCCGGGAGATGAGCTGCACCGCCTGCTGCGGCTATGATAACTTTGATGCCGCGTGAACGCGCGCTTTCGACCCATACTTTGGTCTGTTCCGGCGTGCGGTGAGCTGAAGAAAATATAATCTCAAAGCTGACGCCGAATTTGTCGAGAATTTCGGGACACTGTCTTATTTTAGGGAGATCTGAATCACTGCCGAGAATTATTCCAATTTGAGGCATGGTTCCTCCGGAAATTATGAAGTATTTGGGATAAGGACAAATTATAGGCGGATATTGTCAATCAGTTTCCGCACGGAGGCGGAAACATTACCCGCGGGAAGAGCTTTAGCTCTTAGCGGGAGACCGCAACATTTGCCTTCGGTGTTGGGTGTGATCAATCTATTGATGGCAATCTTTCGAAACGGACAAGGAAGTCCGTTGAGATAAAGCAATAAATCCCTGCTATTAGTAGCAATTTCACGCATAAGGCTTCGCCTTATGTGGAAACTGATTGCATAGATCATGCAAGAATATCAAATGGATGCCCAGGAGCCGGGCATACTCAAAAGGTGCTCCGCACCTTTTCAATCCGTTTGTCCATTTCTTTTGCTATGCCCAAAAGAAATGGACGAAAGAAAAGGGCACCGCTGCGCGGGGCTTGTCGCGACAGAACTATCGCGCATTTCTTCGAAATGACTGCGATAGTCTGCGCTTATTCGGTGTCCGACTTCGTCGGACGTTTGAATGGCTTTTTTTCTCTCATTCATCCTTTGCTGAAGCAGTAATATAATGATAGAAAGCCCTCTCCCGTGTTGTTCTCTCCATTGGCATTCCATATTATCGTTAATTCTGGGAGAGGGCACGCGAGTTTCCGCACGGAGGCGGAAACACAGCCCGCGAGAAGAGCTTCAGCTCTTAGCGGGACAACGCAAGCGTTATCTCGGAGTTTGAGGCGTGAAGTTAGTTTGAAGTTGCATTAGGAGCTGTCAGGAGGACAGCGGAGAAAGAGCGATAAATTCCTGCTATCAATAGCAAATTCGCACGAGGCGGAAACTGACGAGACGCTTTTTGCAAACCTCCTGTTTGCGAGGGAAGCGTCTCGTATGTCGGGATCGTTCCGACTGCCCGCGAGAAGAGCTTCAGCTCTTAGCGGGACAACGCAAGCGTTATCTCGGAGTTTGAGGCGTGAAGTTAGTTTGAAGTTGCATTAGGAGCTGTCAGGAGGACAGCGGAGAAAGAGCGATAAATTCCTGCTATCAATAGCAAATTCGCATAGAGGCGGAAACTGACGAGACGCTTTTTGCAAACCTCCTGTTTGCGAGGGAAGCGTCTCGTATGTCGGGATCGTTCCGACTGCCCGCGGGAAGAGCTTCAGCTCTTAGCGGGACAACGCAAGCGTTATCTCGGAGTTTGTTGTGTGAAGCCGAATTTAAGTTATTACCGAAGCAGGCACAATGTCTGCTGAGATAAAGAAATTATCTATTGATATTAACGATATATTCTTGCTCAGTAAATGCCTCTTTTCTGCTGAGGCAGGCGTTTTATTTTGGATTTGACAATATACAAACATTGTATAAATTTAATAATGTCGGGGTGTTTTATGAATACAAATACTGTAAATATATCTTTTCAGAAAGATTTGCTCAAAAAAATTGATAAAGTAGCAAAAGATGAATCAAGAACGAGATCTGAGCTGATTCGTGAAGCTGCAAGAATGTATATTGATAAGAAAAATAAATGGAAAGAAATCTTTGAATTCGGTGATTCTATTCAGAAAATCAATAACCTGTCTGAATCGGATATAATGAATGAAATTAAATCAGTAAGAAAATAATGACTAATGTAGTTCTTGATACAAATATTTATTTGTTCGGTTTTCTGTTTGGTGGAAATGCCAGAAAAATAATTGAAAATGCTATTGAAGGTAAATTTAGGGTTTATATTTCAAATGATATTCTATCTGAAATTGCAGCTGTATTGAAAAGACCGAAGTTCGGCCTAAATGAACGGCAAGCAGGATTTCTTTTGAATGAAATCGAATTCTTATGTGATATTTGCGAGCCGAATGAATCTATAAGGGATATATGCCGGGATGTAAAGGATCACATCATTTTGGAATGTGCTGTCGAATCAAGAAGCGAATACATTATAACAGGTGATGATGATTTGTTGACTTTAAAAGATTTTAGAAAAATTAAAATTGTAAACTGCAGCGATTTTTTAACGATTATCGGGGAACCAAAGGCTTCGCCTTTGTGATTCTTTTTTTTGCATGGATCATGCAAGAATATCATAGGGCGTTCCACGCCCTTAACCTGGTTTCGCATGGTGTCATGCAA
>JAKJGA010000238.1 GCA_022704645.1 Spirochaetota bacterium | reverse complement strand
AAACATGTTTCACTTTTCGGAATAACATCTCTTTCCGAATATGTTCTGCGCGCATACGGCAAGCTTGCTTTAACAAATGAAATCGATGTTTATGTGCTCAATCCTTCGCCTGAATTCTGGCAGGATATACGATCAAAAAAAGAAATACTTTATCACAGTCTCAAAAACGGATCGGACGGATATTATGAAGAAAGGAACCCTCTTCTGGCTTCATACGGAAAACTCTCAAGAGAGTTCTTGAATATTCTTTATGATAATTTTTCTGATTCTGATATCTTTACAGAAGACGATTCGGTTTTTTCGTTACCGGAGGGAGAATCTCTTCTAAATCTAATTCAAAAAGATATTTATAATCTTGAAAGTTCTAAGCATAAAGTCAAACCTGACGATTCGGTTCTTGTTCATGCCTGTCATTCGCCTTTGAGGGAAGTTGAAGTACTGTATGATTATATACTTGATGCATTGTCGAATGATAAAATATCACCTGAAAATATAGTAGTAATGGTTCCGGATATTTCGGGGTACGTGCCTTTCATCGAAGCAGTTTTTTCATCACCTGAAAGTGAAAGAATGAGAATTCCTTATTCGATTGCCGACAGGAAAGCTTCATCGGAAAGCGCGTTTATTAATTCGTTTGCAGATTCTCTTAAGTTTGCACAAAACAGATATGCTTTATCGGCATTTGCCGCAATTTTTAAATCAGATCCTGTAAAAAGAAAATTTAATATGAAAGGTGAAGATGCGGATCTTGCTCTTAAATGGCTTTATGAGGCAGGAACGAGATGGGGGCTTAATTCAGATCAGAGGAGGAAGGATTACGGACTCGATTTTTCTGAATACTCATGGACTGATTCGTTACAGCGTATAATTACCGGTATCGGATACGGTGAAACAACAGATGTTGTCGGAAAGTATATTCCTTATCCTGAAATAGAAGGCAGTTCAATCGAAGTTTTTGCATCAGCTTTAAAGCTGTTCAGACTGCTTACAAAACTTACTTCATCATTTTCTGAAACAAAAAGCATTGCGAAATGGAATGATGTGATGATAGAATTCATGCAGAACGCATTTGATATTGATGAATATTATACTGATTACAGATATATTATTAAGGTTATGAAGCAGATTGAGGAAGCTGCTTCAACAGCCGGAAATGATCTGCAAACAGGTTTTGACATTTATTATTATGAGCTTATGAGACAGATTGATTTTGATACTTCGCAGAGAGGATTTATTTCGGGCGGAATAACTTTTTGTCAGCTTCTCCCTTTGCGTTCAGTACCATTTGATTTTGTCGCAATACTCGGTCTTAATACCGGAGAATTTCCGCGCAGTGCGAATAATCTCGGTTTTGATATCATGTATTATAGGCGGAAGAAAGGCGACCGCTCGGTAAAAAATGACGACAGGGATTTATTTCTTGAGAGTATTTTATCGGCGAGAAAAAAACTGCATCTGTCATATACGGGACGCGACAGTAAGACTAATGAAGAAAAACCTGCTTCAAGCGTTCTTTCCGAATTTATTAATTATATCCGTGATTATTACTACGGCGATGATTATAAAGAAATATTGATCAGAGAACATGCTTTAAAGGGATTTTCTGAAAAATACTTTGACGGAAAAGATAAAAGATTTTTTTCATATTTTTCCGGAAGAATTGTAATGCCGAAAACGCATACAAATCGTCATGAAACGCCTCCAATTAATCAAGAGCTTTTGTCGATAACTCCTGAAATGTTTTCTCTTTTTTTCTGCAATCCGATAAGTTATTATTTTGAAAAGAAATGCGGAATAGAAATTAAACCATTAAATGATTTTGATAATGATTCAGAACCTCTTTTGCTTACAAGAGGAGTAAAAAAGGAAAATGCCAGAAAAATAGAATTTTATTTGCGAAACGGCTATGATATTGAAACCATAAAAAATATTTTAATGAATTCAATGATGCTGCCTTCCGGAAATTTTGCTGAAAGTGCATTTGAAATATTTATTGAAGAATATGATAATATATTCAACTACAGAAAAAATGTGTTAAATTCGATGGAGTCAATACAGATGGATATTCTGTTTGACAAGGATTCTCTTGTTATAAACGGGAATACCCGAATGTATTCGGATGGAAAAAATATGAATTCAGTATTTTTTGTTTATACGGGCGGTTCACAGTTTTATGAAACAAAAGCTAAAGTGTTTCATGTTATGCTTTCAGCAATTTGTGATAATGTTAAAACAATAATTGTCGGAAAAGACAATAATAAAGAAATAGAAAATATGGGCAAACCTGAAGCTGAGCAGTTAATCAAAGAATTGTCAAAAGTGTATATTGATTATCTTTCTAATCCGTTTGATATTGATATTAAATGTGCGATGAATGCATGGACTTCAGATTTTGATAAGTTTGAATTTGATTATCTTACGAAAATAAATAAAAAATCAGGTGATGATTTTAAAATTAGTGAAATAAATTATGAAGATTATTCCGATTTGGCTGAGTATCATTTAATGCCTGATATCGAAAGAATATATAAATTCGTTTCTCCTTTATGTTCTGTTTCTATTACAAAAGAAAAAACAGGAAAGCAAAAATGAAACAATTCGCTTTTGATAAAATTGATCTTGACGGCATTTCACTAATTGAAGCAGGGGCAGGTACCGGAAAAACATATTCTATTACAAACATCTATATACGGCTTTTACTCGAAAAAAAT
>JAKJGA010000038.1 GCA_022704645.1 Spirochaetota bacterium | reverse complement strand
GCACTTGAATACGGACTTCCTCCGGCTGGCGGAATGGGCATCGGAATCGACCGTATGATTATGCTTTTTGTAAATACAGCATCTATCAAGGACACAATTCTCTTTCCTCTTTTACGTCAGGATAAGTGATTTAAATATAAAAGACGCCGGGCAGAAAATACATAGATATATGTTTAAACCAAAGTTCATAATTTTTGCCGCGGCTGTCTTTTTACCTATATTATCCTTTTCTGAAGAATCACCTGACCCCAAAAAAGAAAATCCGATTGAAACAATAAAAAGATTTATTGATTTCAATGAAAAATTTTCGATAAGAGTTTTTCATAACCCTTCAACATTTATGACTCTTTCAATGATTAAAAATGATGAAAATGTTGAGTATAAAGCAAATCACAAAGAGGCGCTTGGTCTTGGATTATCATATAACGGTTACGGATTATCTGCTATTGTCAAAAAAAACAAAAATTGTTTTAAAGATGAAGATGAATATGGTAATACAAATTACAATGATTTGACTTTTTCCAAATATGGTAAACACATAGGTGCAGAATTTTTTTTCAGAAGATATTCCGGTATGTATATAGAAAACTATCCTTCATCACTACCTCAACAAGGGAAAAAGCGCAATGATGTTGAACTTACATTTATAGGTTGTTATATCAACTATACTTTTTTTGAAGAATTTTCTTTTAACGAAATACTAAAACAATCAGAAAGAAGCCTTGGATTTTCATGGTCTCCATTAGTCGGATTATACTATGATTACTTTAATTTTACATCAGATGGAAATCTCATTCCTCAGAATAATAAAAACGATTTCCCTGAATTCCTTCATATCAGTTCTTCTTCATACACAGGTGCAGGAATTTTTGGAGGAATAGGGGCAAAGTACTGCTTTTCACTAAAATTATATATTTCAGGAAGTGTCTCAATTGGTTATGGATTGGGGAGACTTCGAACAAACATCGATGATATAAAATCAAAACATGCTTCAAGCTCAAAAGCAATGATAAAGCTCGCCATCGGCTTTAATGGCGACAGCTTCGGATGCGGAGTTATAGGTTCATCAGAACAATCAACTTATTATATCAACGACACAGCCTCTATTTCACCATTTGCGAACTATATTGAATTTTTTATTCTTTTCAGATTCTAATTACTGAAAGATAACCCTGTCTGAAAGTTCATTCGGATTATTCTTCTTAGGAGGAAATTCTTCTTTGAGAATTTTTTCGAAAGATTCTATCGTCTCAAGAATTCCATTTTCTGCGTTTTTCTTCTTGATACTGATCGCCGCAGTTTTAGCATATTTTTTCAGACCATCTATTCCGATTTTTGAAATAATACCTTCGTCTGCCAGAATATATATTTTTTTCTCAAGAAGTGACAGAAGAATTAAAATACCTGTTTTATCGAGAGTACGGTCGAGATGATTCTGATAAAATATCTGTTCAGCTTTTTTGTGAATTTCAGCTTCTTTTCTTCCGTTTGATAAAAAAAGAAATTTCAATGACGGAAAAAGAAAAAACAAAAGATTAAAAACAAAAAAGAATATCAGAAAAAAAGAAAGCATAACCTCCGGAAGATAATTTGAATAAAGAGAAGTTATAAATTCATTGATTGATCCTGGAATAAATCTTGCGCAAATATATGCAGAAAACACAGAGAGGAACGCAGACACAGAGATTCCGATGTCAAGATATCTGCTCGAAGCCGGTGTTACAGCCACGACAATCTCTCCGCTTGTAGTCTTTTCTACATCCCGTATTTTTTCTTCTATTTTGAGAACCGAATCTTCACTTAGAATTCTTTCTTTTTTCATTACCATCCTCCGCTTGCGCCGCCGCCGCCGAATCTTCCGCCGCCGCCTGAAAAACTACCTCCGGAAAATCCCCCTCCTCCGAATCCGCCGCCGGAGAAGCCGCTTCCGCTTGAAAATCCGCCTCCCCTTCTACCTCGTCCGTTCGAACTTAACAAAAAGAAAGTTCCCAGAAGCGGAATAATAAGACCCATTATAAATCCGAAAGGAACAAAAAGCATTATGGAAATTATGGAAGCTTCAGCTGAAAAATTATAAAGCATTATAGGAAAAGCAACAGCTCCGGTTATACCGCCTAAAACCAATTTAATTTTTCCGAGAATAAATATAACAACAAGCAAAATTACAACAAGTCCAAGCGGAGAACTTTTTGAATTGGATTTAACATTATTATCTGCAGTATACGTACCTTTAACCACGGCAATAAGAGAATCAACTCCCCTGCTTAGTCCATCATCAAATTGACCGGCTTTAAATCTTGGTGTTATTTCATTATCAATAATTCTGCCTGCAGTCAAATCTGTAAGTTTTTCTTCAAGACCGTATCCCGTTTCAATCCTTATTTTCCGATCGTTCTTTGAAAATAAAAGAATTACTCCATTATCTTTTCCTTTTTGACCGATCTTCCATTTTTCAGCTGTTTTAATTGAAAATTCCTCAATTGAATATCCATCCAGAGAATTTACCGATAAAACCGCTATCTGCGTAGAATCTGTTTTTTCAAGCTCCGCAAGCTTTTCTTCAAGAACCTTTTCCGTCTCTTCCGAGAACATATCCGCATAATCATTTATTCGGCTTTTTAAATCAGGAATTTGCTGTGCCTGGACAATGAACGGAAAAACTGCGATTATGAATAAAAGAAACAGAATTTTTATCATTCGAAATTAACCTCTGGAGCCTTATCAGCTCCTGCCGATGCTTTAAATGCTTCCTTAGGTTCAAGATGAAGCATTAGTGAATTCGTTAAAGAATTCGGAAATGTTCTGATTGAAGTGTTAAAAACTCTCACTGTTTCATTATATCTTGTGCGGGCAACCGTTATACGGTTTTCTGTTCCTTCAAGCTGATGCTGAAGATCAGCAAAATTCTGGTTTGCTTTCAGATCCGGATATTTTTCAACAACAACCATCAAACGCGAAAGGGCTCCGGAAAGAGAATCCTGCGCAGACTGAAAATTAGCCATAGCATTTTTATCTTTAAGCATTTCCGGCGAAAGTTGAACAGATGTAGCCTTTGAACGGGCTTCAGTAACGAGTGTCAGAGTTTCTTTTTCATGAGAAGCATAAGCTTTTACAGTTTTAACAAGATTCGGTATGAGATCCATTCGACGCTGATAAGCGGCTTCAACATCGCCCCATGCAGCCTTGACAGTTTCTTCATTTGCCTGCATTGTGTTATAACCGCATCCAGAGAACAGAAGCAAAGAAGACCATACAGCAAAAATATATTTTTTCATTTTTATCTCCGTGAAATATTTAATGACATAATAACAGTTTTCGATAAATCAGTCAAGCGGTGATATTTATTTTTGCAATAATGATTTTGAGATATAATAGAAACAAAGACGGAGATTATGAAAAATTTTAATAATGATATTCTTAAAACATATTCAATCATCAAACCTGAAATAGAAAAGCGTATCGCGGAATTCAAATTAATAAGAGAAAAAGCTACCGATAAAGAGCTTTTTTATGAACTTGTTTTCTGCATCATGACACCGCAGTCAAAAGCAAAATCGTGCGGAAAGGCGCTTGAAATACTCATAAAAGAAAATCTAGTATTCAATGGGACTGCAGAAGAAATAAGTGAAAAAATAAATATCGTTCGATTTAGAAACAATAAGGCAAAATACATTGTTGAAGCGCGCGATAAATTTACCCAGGGAAAATACTTTAAGATGAGAGATATTCTCTATACTCAGGGAGATGTGTACAAAATACGAGAATGGCTAGTAAAAAACATAAAGGGCATTGGATATAAAGAAGCAAGTCACTTTTTAAGAAACACCGGATTAGGCGACAAAATTGCCATTCTTGACAGACATATACTGAAAAACATGATTCTATCCGGAATTTTAAGCGAGAAACCAAAAACACTTTCTCCGGCGACCTATTTACTGTTAGAAAAAAAGCTCATTGATTTCAGCAAAAAAATAAAAATACCGCCAGATCATTTAGACTTTGTCTGGTGGTACAAAGAAGCCGGAGAAGTCTACAAATGATTATATCTTAAAGAAATGTGTTTCTTCCTTAAGATCACTCGCCATCTCAGCAAGTTTTTCTGAACTGGCAGCGATCTCTTCAGCCCCTGAAGAATTAGAAAGTGTCGACTCGTTGATATTTGACATCGACTTGATTATTTCTTCGATTGCATTCTTGTGTTCAAACATGCGTTTATCAATTACAGATGCAAGATTGCGCACATTGTCGGCAGTACGATTAACAAGTTCATTAGTTTCCATCTGCTGACGCATTGTGTCATAATTTTTATTTATTATCTTATTTATTGTCTTTATTTCATCAACAACCTTTGAAACTGTTTCAATGGAAACAACAACATTTCTGATTCCTGAATCGATTTCAGTATTATTTACCTTTATTATCTGGTCAATGTCCATAATACTGTTAGCAGTCTGATCTGCAAGTTTAGAAATCTCATCAGCTACGACAGCAAAACCTCTTCCAGACTCACCTGCCCGGGCTGCTTCAATTGCTGCATTAAGAGAAAGAAGATTTATCTGTTCAGAAATATCTTTTATTATACCTACAATATTTTCCATATCTTTTGAACTCTGAAGAATTTTTGACATACCGTCATTCATAGCAACAAGAGACTTGTTACTTTCTTCAGCTTCAACAACAATCTGCTCAGAAATAACAAAAGATTCTTTGACAGAAGTGCTCATCTCCTCAATCATAACACTAAGACCTTTAATTCTGTCGTACAGTGAATCGATCTGATCAACCTGATCTTTAATATTGGTATTAACAACCGTAATTCCGTCAGATAGACTTTCGATGGTAGCGGAAATTTGTTCGCTTGTAGCCGACTGACTCTGAGCATTTTCAGCAAAGGAATCCGAAGTCTTGAACATTTCTCCGGTTGCAGTTGAAAGCTGCTGACTCATCTTAATGATGTTATTCATAATCGCATGAATCTTTTCTGAAAATGTTTTTAATGCCCGCTGAAGAAGGACAACTTCATCATTAGTTTTTTCATTACTGAGCTTATCAAATTTGATTGCGAGATTACCTGAAGCAAGACTATCTACCATGCCGGTTACTTTCCGAAGCGGGCGTCTGATTATAAAATTAACAAAAACATATAATACTGTAATAAGAATAACTCCGACAGCAAGTATACCGAAAATAACATAATTGCGTATCTGCCGGCTTGGTCCGAGCATATCATTTTCGGATGCATGAGCCATTACGATCCATTCATATTCAGGAACATAAATATACGATGCCATTTTTTTCTCCTGGCTGTATACACTTGTAGAAACATCATAATACTCAATTTTACCTTTCTTGTTGGCTATAACTTCCTTAATATATTGTTTGCCTCTGAGATCTTTTTTATCCAAAAAGTTAGCACCCTCACTAAATGGATGAACCTCCAGCTTTCCAAGATCCTGACCTTCTTTCGCATTTATTACTATAACCCCGCCGCCTTTTCCGATTAAAACACTTCTGAGTTTTTCACGCATGTCTCGCTGACCGTTTGAAAGATCGAGAGCGAACTCATAAATGCCTGTTGTCTTTTTATTTTCAATAATAGGAACGTAAACCGCTATATAAGGTCTGTCCAAAATATTAACAGCGCCTTTGAAAGAAGACCCCTTAATCAATTCCTTATACTCTTGAGACTCACGTTTAAGAGTCTCGCCTATAGCACGCTCACCGGATGGTCTGTTTATAGGAGTCATAACACGGACAAAATCGTCACCTTTCTGTTTCAGAAGAGAAACACTCACTCTGCTTTGGCTTTTAAATGAATCAACATCTTTCTCAGTGATTTTTCCAGTAGGGAAACGGGCCATAAATACATCTGCGATTTTCGAAGTTGAGTACATAACAGAATCATTATAGATGTTAATCATTTCATATGTCTGAGAGTTTACTATCTGCAACTTCTCGTATGCTTCTTTTTCGGCATTAAGTGTAAGCATATACCCTATCAATCCGGATATTATAATTAGAAACAATGATATTATCACAATCTGAATGACCGCAATTTTTATCCCGATTGATGCCTTATGAAAAAGATTCATACAACCTCTTTTATGCCGAAGATATCTAAAGAAAACGTTTTCGTCAACTTATTGCCATTATTTAGACCAACGGGACGGTGTAAAGAAAATTATTTTTCACTTTGTACCGCTTTTGTACCGCACTTTCATAATCGGCATAGTTTATTCGATTCTCATGAACTTTACTATATATTTTTTATTTTTATCGCAGGATAAATTAATATTTTTTTTCAAAACCAACTTATTAAAGGAGATTTTAAAACTCATTGCACAGGTATGAAAATATCAATCTCGGATTCATTGGAATCAGGTTTAAATCTTTCATCATAATATTCAAAATCATACGATCTGTCTGCTTTATATCCTGATTCTGGAATCCATTTCTCATATGCGGCAGTTATTGTTTCCGATATAGCAGAAGGAATTCCTTTATGAGTAAATACGGCATATTTTGCAGGAGGTATAATTTTCAAACTCATCTCAACAGGCAAATCATCAAAAGAATCGACCTGAACAGAAGGCATGTAGAAAAATTTGCCGCTTTCAAAAAAAACTTCATTATAACATTCAAGGCCGAACCCTGGACTTGAACAAGCTGAAGAGAAATCAGAAAATTTTTGAATTTTTGCAGAACTTTTCAAAAACATTCTCCATACTTCTTTAATTTCATTTTTATCCTTTGTAAAAATGGAAATTCCCGCAAGTTTGATTTCCCCGATTTCTTTTATTACTGGCGATAATACTATTGTCTTATCGCATGAATTCTTTATCTTATGTAATGACAATTCCGGAATAAACTTTGCAGATAAATCTTTTCCCTTAAGTCGGCATCTTCCCGGAGTTATTCCAAAATAATCTTTGAATGCACGGGTGAATCCCTCCTGAGTATTAAATTGATAATCAAGAGCTGTTTCCATTATTTCCTTACCGGCATAAAGAATATCTTTTGCCGCCTGAGTCAGTCTTCTCCTTCGAAGATATTCTCCGGGGCTCATCCCTGTAAGATTTATAAAAACGCGTGAAAAATGATAAACAGAATAAGCGGATTGAAAAGCAATTTCTTCGGATGTAATTTTTCTGGTGAGATTGTTATCCATAAACTTTATTGCATTCATAATATTATCTTTATTTTTCATAACACTCTTCTCAAAATATTATCCAAAGAAAACAATGCCTAAGAATGTAAGACTTTCTTCCCCGATAGCAAAACATATTATTTTATTGATTCTACATTTCTTGTTATCATTATATTTTCTTGAAAGATATTTTTAAAAGCAATCATATTATTTCGATCTCAGATTTCATGAGGTCAAAATGAAAAACATTCTCCCATTACTCCTCTTGTTTTGTGCAACCGCTTGTCTTTCTACAAAACTAACAGAAAATGGTAAAACAGTCCAACTTCTAATGAAAGAAGAAGCTCCAAAAGAATATCAACTAATTGATGATATCGCGACTACAGGTTTAGATGAATCCGATATTATCGATGTTAAAAACAACCCGGGAAACTAAACAGCCAAACTGGAAGGAGATCTCGTTGCAGTAGATACCATCGAAATGCACAATGGAGAAGATGGAACCTTTCACACCGGAAACGGAAGAGCGCATAAATTAAAAAAGAAATAATACAGTTAACAGTTAATAACCGGAAGAATCTTTCAGGTTTTTTATACTTCAACTTAAACAGAAATAAAAAAAGGCTGACGCGAAGGTCAGCCTTTTAATGCTTTTTAAACCGGAATTACCATTTCTGTTCGGCAAGACGTTTATAAGTTGCAAGTCTCCATTTAGCATTCTCTTCACTCGCTTTGAATAATTCTTCAGCGACATCAGGGAATTCTTTCTTGAGAGATGTGTAACGTACTTCTCCGCCGATAAAGCTCTGGAATTTTGACCAATCAGGTTCTTTTGAATCAAGACTGAAAGGATTCTTTCCTTCTTTTTCAAGAAGAGGATTGTATCTCCAGAGGTGCCAGTATCCGCACTCAACAGCTTGCTTAGCTTCAAGCTGAGTTTTACCCATACCCTGTCTGAGACCGTGGTTGATACAAGGAGCGTAAGCAATGATAAGTGAAGGACCAGGATAAGCTTCTGCTTCTTTGAGAACGTTATAGTAATGAGCCTGATTAGCACCCATTGAAACCTGAGCTACGTAAACATAACCATAGCTTGCAGCCATGAGCCCGAGATCTTTTTTGCGTATACGTTTTCCGCTTGCCGCAAACTTAGCGATCGCAGCTACAGGAGTAGATTTAGAAGCCTGTCCGCCTGTATTTGAATAAACTTCAGTATCAACGACAAGAACGTTTACATCCTCGCCGGAAGCAAGAACGTGATCAAGTCCGCCGTAACCGATGTCATATGCCCATCCGTCTCCGCCGAATACCCACTGGCTTGTTTTAACAAGATACTGTTTGAGGTTCATAATATCTTTCGCCCAGGCTTCGCTTCTGCCTGAAAGAACGGCTTCAACTTTATCTGAAACTTCTCTTGATTTCTCACCGTTGTTCTTGTTTTCAATCCATGCTTTGAAAGCTTCTGCTACATCACCGGTTGCACCGGCAGCCATAGCTTCAGTCATGAATCTTTCGATTCTGTCTCTCATCTGACGAACACCGAGGAACATACCAAGACCGTATTCAGCATTATCTTCGAATAGTGAGTTACCCCATGCAGGACCCTGACCTTTAGCATTTACTCTGTAAGGAGTTGAAGGGCATGAACCGCCGTAAATAGATGAACAACCAGTCGCATTGGCAATCATCATTCTGTCGCCGAAAAGCTGAGTGATTAGCTTAATATAAGGAGTTTCACCGCAACCGCCGCATGCACCTGAGAATTCAAAAAGAGGCTGAGCAAACTGCGAATTCTTAACATTGCCTGTTCCGGTAATGTGACTCTTATAAGTTACATTCTTCTCAATTGCAAGCCAGTGATCAGCTTCTTTAAGCTGAGATTCTAGAGGCTTCATAACAAGAGCCTTGCCTTTTGGAGCAGGACAAACGTCAGCACAGTTTCCGCAACCTGTACAATCAAGAGGAGAAACCTGCATTCTGAAAGAATATGCTTCGAGTCCTTTTCCTACAGCTTTAATTGTGTTTATATCAGCTGGAAGTTTCTTCATTTCATCTTCGCTGATAAGGAATGGTCTGATTACAGCGTGAGGACACACATAAGCACACTGGTTACACTGAATACAAGTATCAGATACCCACTCAGGTACATTAACCGCGATTCCGCGTTTTTCGAATTCAGTAGTTCCGTTAGGGAATGTTCCGTCTTCTCTTCCGGCAAATGCACTAACAGGAAGAAGATCCCCGTCCTGACCATTGATAACTTCAACGACGTTTTTAACGAATTCAGGAGCATTAGGGTTTCCAGCAGATAGAGGAGCCGCTTTAAGAGATTTCCATTCAGCAGGGATTTCGATCTTAACGAGTTCGTTAGAACCTTTATCCACGGCATCATTATTCATTTTAACGACATCGTCGCCTTTTTTGCCGTATGATTTTTTGATGGCTTCTTTGATATATTTTACAGCTTCATCATAAGGAATAACAGCTGAAAGTTTAAAAAAAGCAGACTGAAGGATAGTGTTAGTTCTACCTGTCATTCCGAGATCTTCGGCGATTTTTGTAGCGTTGATGATATAGAATTTAACATCCGCATCAGCAAGCTGCTTCTTAACTTTCTCAGGAAGGTGCTTCTTAGTTTCTTCTGCATCCCAGATTGAATTGAGAAGGAAAGTTCCGCCTTTTTTAATTCCTTTGAGCATATCATACTTATCAAGATATGAAGGCTGTGAACATGATACGAAATCAGGAGTGTTAACAAGATACGGCGATCTGATAGGCTTGTTTCCGAATCTCAAATGCGATACGGTAAAACCGCCGCTCTTTTTTGAGTCATATGCAAAATATGCCTGAGCATACATATCAGTATGATCACCGATGATTTTAATTGAGTTTTTATTAGCACCGACAGTTCCGTCTGAACCGAGACCGAAAAACTTACACTCAATTGTACCCTGAGGAACAACTGAAATATCTTCTTTCATAGGAAGGGACTGGAAAGTCACATCATCTACGATACCGACAGAAAAACTATCCTTAGGTTCTTTCATTTTTAGATTGTCATAAACTGATGCGATCATTGCAGGAGTAGTATCTTTTGAAGAAAGACCATATCTTCCGCCGACAATCATTGGAGCATTTGGTTTTCCGTAGAAAACGCTCTTAACATCAAGATAAAGCGCTTCACCGGCCGAACCAGGCTCTTTTGATCTGTCAAGAACCGCTATGCGTTTAACAGATTTAGGCATTACATCAAAAAGGTATTTTGTTGAGAAAGGTCTGAAAAGATGAACGATTACTGCGCCGACTTTCTCACCGTTATTGTTGAGATAGTCAATTGTTTCACGAACTGTTTCACTGATTGAACCCATACATACGATGATGTTCTCTGCTTCAGGTGCGCCGTAATAAACGAAAGGTTTATATTCTCTTCCGACGATCGCAGACATTTTTTTCATGTAATCTGCAACGATATCAGGAACAGCATCATAAAATTTATTACATGCTTCGCGTGCCTGAAAGAACACGTCAGGATTCTGAGCAGTTCCTTTTGTAACAGGGTGATTCGGATTTAGAGCTTCAGATCTGAATTTCTTAACCGCATCCATGTCTACAAGTTTAGCAAGTTCAGCATAATCGACAACTTCAACTTTCTGAATTTCGTGAGAAGTTCTGAAACCGTCAAAAAAATGAAGGAAAGGAACACGCGATTTTATTGCCGCAAGATGGGCAACAGAACCAATGTCCATTACTTCCTGAACGCTTCCGGTACAGAGCATAGCAAAACCAGTCTGTCTTGTAGAATAAACGTCAGTGTGGTCACCGAAAATTGAAAGAGCGTGCGACGCAAGCGCACGAGCCGAAACATGAAGTACGCCTGGAAGAAGTTCTCCAGCGATTTTATACATGTTAGGAATCATCAAAAGAAGACCCTGAGAAGCCGTATATGTGGTAGTCAAAGCTCCGGCCTGAAGGGATCCGTGAACAGCACCAGCCGCTCCTCCTTCCGACTGCATTTCAACAACCTTTACCGGTTCGCCGAAAATATTTTTCTTTCCTTTTGCCGCCCATTCATCAGTATATTCTGCCATATTTGATGAAGGGGTAATAGGATAGATCGCTGCCACTTCTGTGAAAGCGTAGGAAACATGGGCTGCCGCCATATTCCCGTCCATAGTCTGCATAGACCGTGCCATTATTACACCTCGAGATATTTAAAATGATCTTTCAATATTCTGAAATGGTAAGCTCGAAGAAATTCAGATATTGAGTCGATAGATCGACAATATAAGGAAGAAATTCCTCAATGTCACATTTAATTTATTTTATGGGCTGATATTGTCAAGACTAATGTTTTCATTATCTTCAGAATTCACATATTTGTCATATTTTCAACAATAAGTGTGAAATATTTATTATTTACTGATAAACTCTGACCCAATCGATTTCCATTCGTTGAGGAAAAACAGATGATTGATCGGGATTTCCTTCCCAATCCGGTCCTACAGGCAGACTTAAACGCATAATGAATGGTTTTGATGGCACACCTTTAACTGATGAAAAATATAAAACTCCGTCAATAAACCATCGGATTGAATCATTATCCCATTCGACGGAATAAATGTGAAAATCTTTTGAAAGATCAACTGCAGAATTAAATTTACCATTATTCATTTTATGCGAAGACTGCGTTCCGTAATGATTAGTGAAATAGGCCGTCAAAGGATCATGTCCAAGAATCTCAGTAATATCTATTTCCGGAGGCCATGTTCCGTCAGCAGGTGTCATCCAGAAAGCAGAAAGAACCCCTTTTGTTGACGGTATTTTAATTTTCGATTCAAAACGTCCGTATTTCCATGACAGCTTTGAATTAACCTCTCCTGAGGTATATTCAGCTGAAACAATTCTTCCTGGATCATCCACTCGAAGAGATAGACCTTTCCAGAGCTCTTTTTTTGCAGTCAGAACAAGTTTTCCGTTTTCAACCGAAACATTGGCCGGAGTATAAGCCTGATCTTCGTTATTCCAGTTCAAGCCCTGATTAGACACCGACCAGATAGATTTATCAAGCTCTGCAGAAATGAAATCATCTTCGAAAACAATTTTATCATAAATATTTGTTTTGTTAATATTTACAGATTTATTAGAATTACACGCAAATCCCGCAGCTGCAAATATAATCCAAAGTGCAAACAATCTTTTTTCTAAAAACATAACTTCCTTTATCACAAACAGATCAATAAAGCTTTAACACAAATTAAATTACTTATTTGAAACCTTTTGCAGTGTAGTAATTTCAAATTGTAATATGTTTTTTTACAACTATAGAATTAAATATTTCTGAAAAACTTAATTATTTCATTTGTCCCGCTTTTAAAAAATTGAACAAAATGAGTTAAAAAATAAGAGACAAAAACTTCCTGTAGAATATAATAATTAAAGGAGTTTTTATGTCAAAGAAGAATTACACTGCAGAAGAAAAGTTTAAAA